>JBHENN010000119.1:0-8566 GCA_046262015.1 Actinomycetota bacterium
TCCGAGGAGCCGTCGGACGTAGCCGAGTTCGGCGACGTCGCGCGCCGCATCGGCCGGATGGTGGGCGAGGGCCTCGTGCTGCCCGAGCGCACGATCGACATCAAGGTCACCGGGGCGACAGGGCCGCTGAGCGCCGAGCTGGCCACCCCTCTTGCGGTCACGCTGACCGAGCTCCTGCAGAACGCGGTGGAGCATGCGTTCCCCGACGCTCGCTCGGGGACGATCGGGGTCGAGCTGGGGCGCGAGGGGGACGAGGTCGTCCTTGCGGTATGGGACGACGGGGTCGGGATGCGCCAGGACCCGTTCGATCCGGAGCTCGAGGGCGCGTCCGGCACGCGCCTCGGTCTTCAGATCGTGCGATCGCTGATCGAAGAGATGGGCGGGCGCTTCGATTTCGTCCCCGGCGGCGGGACGCGCGTCGAGCTTCGGGTGCGCGCCGTCCGGGCGCCGAGTGGGTGACTCGGCGCTCTATATGTAGTCGATCACCCAGTCGGCGAAGGGGACGGGGACGGGCTCTTCTTCGGCTTGGGGGTCGGGCTGGGCTCGGCTTTCTTCGACGGGGACGGCGAGGGACGCGCCTTGCCGGTGCCCTTGTCGTTGCCTGGCCCTCCGTCCGAGGGCGACGGGCTGACGGTGACCGTGGGCGCCGGCGGTGGGGGCGGGCAGTACTCGCTGGGGGCGAGCTGGCGCAGCATCGTTCGGAGCTTGCCCGGGCACCACGGCGCCGCGAGGAGCCCCGTGTCCGGGTCTATCTCGAGGGTGATGAGATCGCTCTTGGGGAGCTCGAAGCCCTGCACCTCCGCGCCCGCGAGCGCGCGCAGCATGAACGCTCGCCAGATCTGTGCCGGGAACGTCCCTCCGAACACCCTGATGCCGTGCACCGAGGTCATCGGGATCGTGCCCTGCGGATGTCCGACCCAGACGGCCACGGCGAGCCGCGGCGTGTAGCCCACGAACCAGGCGTCGGTGTAGTTGTTCGTCGTTCCCGTCTTGCCCGCCGCCGGCCTCCCGATGTTCGCGGCCGTGCCGGTGCCCCGTTCGATGACTTCCTGAAGGACCTTGGTCAAAAGGTACGCGTTCCCGGGCGAGACCGCCTCGGGTATCACCTCCTGGTCGGGCTCGAAGAGCGCGCCGTCCCCGAGTCGCACCGAGCGGATCGTCGTCGGCTGAACCGCGGTCCCGTGGTTCGCGAGGGTCGCGTAGGCCGCGGCCATGTCGAGGACGCTGACCTCCGCGGCCCCCAGAGCGATCGACGGATAGGCAGGGATCTGGGCGCGGACGCCCATGAGATGAGCCTGGGTCACGACCTGCCCCAAGCCGACGTCCAGCGCGAGCCGGGCGAAGACGCCGTTCACCGAATGCACCATCGCCTCGCCTATGGGGAGCGATCCGTAGCCACCGCCCTCGGCGTTGCGCACGGGGTAGGGCTCGGCGTTCGGGAACGTCAGGACGGTGGGAGAGGACTCGTAGCGCGTATCGAGGCCGATCCCTTGTTCCATTGCTGCCGCGGCGACGATCGGTTTGAAGGCGGAGCCGGGTTGGCGTCCCGACCCGCCGCCGCCGCGTCCGAGCGCGAGGTTGACCTGAGAGGTCTCCCAGTCCCGTCCCCCCACCATAGCCACGACCTCGCCCGTTTGCGGGCGGATCGCGACCAGCGCGGCCGCGGGATCGCCCTTGCGGTCGAGGACCTGCGCCACGGCCCGCTCCGCCGCCCGCTGCAACTCGGGGACGAGCGTCGTCTCGATGCGCAGACCACCCTTGCACAGCGCCTTGGCTCGTTGCTCCTCCGTGGTCCCCAGACGGCGGTCACGCAGGATCTCGCGCTTCACCGCCTCGACGAAGTACGGATGGCGCGCCGCGATGCGCGGTACCTCCGGGACGACGCCCAGCGGCGTTCGGCGCGCCGCCGCGGCCTCGTCCTCAGCGACCAGACGGTGAGCGGCCATCCGAGCGAGCACGTGGTCGCGCCGGTCCTTGGCCTTGCGCGGATGCGCGTGCGGGTCGTATCCCGACGGAGCCTTGATCAAGCCGGCGAGGAGCGCGGCTTGAGGAAGCGACAAGCGGTCGACGGGGACGTCGAAGTAGGTCTCGGCAGCCGTCTTGACCCCGTAGGCACCGTTGCCGAGATAGAGCGTATTGAGGTAACGCTCGAGGATCTCCTGCTTCGAGTACCGCCGTTCCACCTCGATGGCGAGCCGGAGCTCGCGCGCCTTCCGTCGGAGCGTCTTGCCGGGATGACGGAAGTACGTGTTCTTGACGTACTGCTGGGTGATGGTGCTGCCACCCTGGACGATGCGTCCCTCCTCGATGTTGGCGAGCGCGGCGCGAGCCATCGACCTGATATCGAAGCCGCGATGTTGGAAGAAGCGAGCGTCCTCTGCCGTCAGCACCGCATCGACAAGGACCTTGGGGATCTGCTCGAACGATGTCAGCGAGCGGTTCTCGCAGTATTCGTTATTGAGGCTCGTACCTCCGAGACGCACGAGCAGACTGCCGTCGGCGGCGCGGATCGTCGAGCGCACGGGCAACGGTCGCTCGGCGTCGAGGTTCACCGGTCTGAGGGAGCAAGCGGCTCCGAGACAGAAGACGATGCCGGCCGCCCCGACGCGCACCGGTTGGAGCCTCCCCATCCCCATCTATTCCTCGAGTGCCTCGCGCAGGCGGCTGAGGGTGCGGGTCAATAGACGTGAGACGTGCATCTGCGAGATGCCGAGACGGTCGGCGATCTCGGACTGCGTCAGGCCTTTGAAGAACCGCAGGTAGAGGATCGTCCGCTCGCGTTGCGGGAGCTTGGCCATCTCGGGCGCGAGCGACGCGCGGTACTCGAGGTTCTCGAGCTGCTCGTCCTCGCTGCCGAGCTGATCGGCGAACGAGGTCGACCCGGCCTCGCCGTCGATCGGTGCATCGAGCGATGTGAAGTTGTACGCGTGCGCGACCTCGAGACCTTCCAGAACGATCTCTTCGGAGGCTCCGGTCGAGGTCGCTATCTCCGCCACGGTCGGCGATCGGCCGAGGTCCTGACCGAGCTGCGCGACCACTTTGGTCAGCTCCAGATGCAGCTCCTGCAGCCTGCGTGGAACTCGCACGGCCCAGCCCTTGTCGCGGAAATGCCGCTTGAGCTCGCCGACGATCGTCGGCGTCGCGTAGGTCGAGAACGCGACCTCACGCTCGAGGTCGAAGCGGTCGATCGCCTTCAGCAGCCCGATCGTTCCTACCTGGATGAGGTCCTCGAGCGGCTCCCCACGGTTGCGGAACCGCCGGGCCAGGAACTCCACCAGCCCGATGTACTGCTCCACGAGCTGCTGGCGGGGCTGCGATCGTGCGTCCTCGTTCTCGGCTTCCTGATAGCGAGTGAAGATCGAACGCACCTCGTCCTTGGTCAGGACGTCCCGGTCGCTCACGCTTTCCTCTTCGACAGGGTGAAGGTCGGCACGCCATCCCGGCGGTCGAGGCTCGCCGAGTCGACGACCGTCTCGAGGATCATCCGTGAGAAGTCGGTCAGCTCGGTTCGCACCTTCTCCTCGGCGGCGAACCTCCCTTGCCCGAGGATGTCTATGCAGCCGTCGCCGATCGTGAATCGGATCTCGAGGTCGCCCTCGCGCCCCTGACTGCCGGTGAGGTAGCCCGCCAGCTCGTCCACCGCGATCTTGAGGTCCTCGATATCGTCGATCGTGAACGTCAGGCGCGAGGCCAATCCCGCCGCGATCAGCCTGACGACCTTGACGTAGATGGGCGACGCGGGGATCTTGACCGAGACCTCGTCCACCAGACCCTCCTAGGGCGCCTATGAGGCGGACGCTTTGCGGGCGGGACCCTTCTTCTTCGGAGCCGCGGGTTTCTTGCTCTTCTTGGCCTCGGCCACCGACGCCTTGAGCGCTTCCATCAGGTCGACCACCTTGGTCGGCTCGGCCGCCGGCTCGGCCGACACCGTGATCTCCTGGCCCTCGACCTTCTTCTCGACCAGCTCCTCGAGGCCGGCTCGGTACTCGTCGCGGAAGCTCTCCGGCTCGAAGTCCCCCGACAGCTGCTGAACGAGCTCGCGCGCCATCTTGACCTCTGCGTCGCGGACGTTGATCGACTTGTCCAGCTCCGGGAACTCGGGAGCCCGGATCTCGTCGGGCCAGTGCATCGTCTCGAGCACGAAGATGCCGTCCTTGAGCCTCACCGTCGCGAGGTGCTCCTTGTCGCGCAAGGCGACCTTGGCGAGCCCCACCTGGCGTTCGGCCTCGAGAGCGTCGGCCAGCAGCTTGTAAGCCTTGATACCCGCAGCTTCCGGGGCCACGTAATACGTCTTGTTGAAGTAGATGGGGTCGATGGCCTCGAGCGGGACGAAGGTGACGATGTCGATCGCCCGGACGGAGTCGATCTCGAGTGAGTCGAGCTCGTCGTCGGTGAAGCGCACGTAGTGGTCCTTGGAGTACTCGTAGCCCTTCACGATGTCGTCCCAGCCGACCTCCTTGCCGCACTGGGAGCAGGTCCGCCGGTACTTGATCCGGCCTCCATCTTCATCGTGGAGAAGGTGGAACTTGACGCTCTTCTCCTGGACCGCGGAATAGAGGCTGACCGGGATGCTGATCAGCCCGAACGTGATGGCGCCCTTCCAGAGGGATCTCATGGTCCGATTCTACGACCCGAGGCTGGAGGCTCGAATACGAACCGTAGCCGCGCGAGCAGTAATGTTGACTCTCCGCGCGAGGGCCCGGTGGGAACCGGGCGGAGCGTGCGGTGAACAGGGACAGACGACGCGCGGATGACGCAGGTCGGCACCCCCGGCCTGCACCTAGTAGCGGAGAGTGACGGTGGCCGAGGTCGACTACGCGAAGGCGCTGGGTGAGAACCTCAGGAAGATCCGCGCCCAGAAGGGGATGTCCCTGCAGGACGTGCAGCATGCCTCCGACGGACGCTGGAAGGCGGCGGTGGTCGGGGCGTACGAACGGGGGGACCGGAACGTCAGCATGGCCCGCCTGTTCGAGCTGGCCGGTTTCTACGGGGTCCCGGTCGCCGAGATCCTTCCGGACGATGGGACCGGGGCCTCCTCGGGAGCGGTCGAGCAGCGGCGCAAACTGACGCTGAACCTCGAGAGCCTGGACCGCATCCCGGCGGCGGATCGGGACCCGCTGGCCCGCTTCACGACGGCGATCCAGATCCAGCGGGGGGACTTCAACGGCCGGGTGCTGACGATCCGGGAGGACGACCTGATGGCGCTCGCCCTTCTGTACCAGACCAGCGCGGGGGACCTCGCTCGCAAGCTCGGCGAGTGGGGCCTGCTGGTCTGAGCCCGGTAGGAGTGATCCTCTAGAGCGCGATCGCCGCCACCGCCGCCACCGCCAGCGTGATCCAGTACAGAACGGTGAAGGCGTAGTCGACGGGCCCGGGCGACAGGGGGATGAGCACCGCCAGGGTCCACACCGGCATCACCACCACGCCGAAGAGCACCGCGTAGATCAGAGCCGGCCAGCGCGGCCACCCGGCGCCCAACACGAGCGCCACGACGAGCACGAGGAGCAGAGCGCCGAGGATCGCCTGGCCCAGGACATCGGCTTTGGGACCGCCCTTGGCGAGACGGAAGACCCGATAGCCGAGCCCACCGATGGCATTCAGGGCCAGCGCTGCGATCAGCACGAGGCGCCATCCGTCACCATCCACGGTCGAGCAAGATAGCCTCCTCAACCGTGCCCAAAGGAAGATCCAGGTCGCGCGGCGCGCCGCGTGACTACGACCCCAACGAGCGTCGGCGCGAACGCCTGGACGCGCGGCGCGCCGCGAAGGCGGCCGCCCTGGCAGCTCAGCGCAAGAAGGAGCGGCGGGACACGCTGCTCCGCCGCCTCGGGATGCTCGTCTTCGCCGCCGCCGCGATCTGGTTCCTCTTCCTCAGGAACGTAACCCCGGGAGAGTTCAACGGCCACCCCGTCACCGAGTTCAGCAAGGCCGGTCTCGGCGACCACCTCCCGGCCAACACCCCCCCAGGGACCGTGAATTACGAGTCGACCCCTCCGGTGTCGGGGCAGCATTTCGCGGACAACCCCGTGTGCGGGACGTTCGCCTCGGTCATCGAGGGCGAGCGCCAGGTGCACGCGCTCGAGCACGGCGCGGTCGGGATCCAGTTCCAGCCGGAAGAGGTCGCGCCCGAGGACATCCCGATCATCGAGGCGATAGTCGAGGACTACGGCGACCGGACGTTCTCCGCTCCTTATCCTCCAGCGCCGTCGCCGATCGTGGTCACCTCGTGGGGCCGCATGATGGAGCTCGACTCACTGGACGAGACCGCGATCCGCCAGTACATCGACGAGTTCCGGAACAAGGGCCCCGAGGACGAGCCCTGCCTGGCCACATCGAAGGCCCGCTACGACCCGGCGCCGGCGATCACCCCCAACCTCAGCCCGAGCCCGGGTCCCGCGTCCCCGTCCCCGGACGACGGGAACGGCAAGGGCGGCGACGGCAAGGGCGGCAAGAAAGGCGGCTAGACCCGAGGGTCTCAGGCCGCTACGTCTCCCAGCCACACCCGAAGGGTCATCCGCTCGGCCTCGGTCACAGCCGCGCGGCTCTCGACGGTATACCCGAGGCACCTGGTCACTTCCGCGCCCGGGATCGACTCGAAGCGGTTGCCCCCGCGGCCGCCGGCGTCGGTGACCCCCGGAACCGGGGCGGCATTGAGGGCCTGCGAGGAATCGATCTCGTTCCCGTCCGAGTCGTACAGCAGCATGTCGATGTCGCTGGGTGACGGGAGCCCCGCTCCGTGGGTCAACTCTGGTTCCGGCCACTCCATCCTGAGGTGGAGGCCGGCGGTGGGCTTCCGGGAGTAGATCTGGAAGTTGAAGAACTCGGTGTCCTCCTGGATCGGGATCCCCCCCGCGGGTGCCCACAGCGCGGTGCCGTGCTCGTACTCGATCACGAGCGGCATCTTCTCGGTGTGGCGGTCGGTGAGCTTGATGATGGGCGCCTCGACGGCCTCATCGGCCTGCTGCGAGTCGGTCGTCGGCGCGACGGGAGCGAACTTCGGGCACGGGGGCTTCTTCTTGGCGGCGGATGCGGCGGTAGCCCCGAGCGCGCTCCCGGCCAGGGCGAGCGCAGCGGTCGCGGCCATCATGCGGGCGATGCGTCGTGTGCTCAGCGGGGTCTCCTGATCTCACGGGTGAAGCACGGCTGAAGCCCTGGTTCGCCCGGTTCAAGCGGGTTCCTGCGCCTCCTGCCTTAGACTCACGCTCGGATGACCTTCTCTCGAACCCCGGCGCGGCGTAGCCTAGCGCTGGCCGTCCTCCTCGCCCAGGCGTCTGCCCTCGTGGTGATGGGGGCCCCCGTGGCCCGGGCGGGATCGCTCCCGCCCAGCGAGTGGGTGATCGGGCCGATGGACCGGGTCGCGTTCCTCACTTTCGACGGTCCGACCACCGGGGACGACCTGGCAGCCGTCCTCGACGTCCTCGACCGCAAGGGCGCCCGGGCGTCATTCTTTTTGTCGGGGGCCTGGGTCTCCGGCCATCACGAGGTGGTCCGCCGGGTGAAGCGAGCGGACCACGTTTTGGGCAACGCCGGCTACGGGCCTGCTCCGTTCACCCGGCTGGATGCGACCCGTCTGCGGAGATCGATCGCCCGGGGCCAGGCCGAGCTGAACGAGCTGGGCGTCGGCCCGGCTCCCTTCCTCCGTGGACCGGAGGGAGCGCGCGGCCTGCGGGTGCTCCAGACTGCAGGGGCGATGGGCTACCGGTTCGTGCGCTGGACCCATCATCCCGGGGGCGGCCGGGCGCAGAGGGTCGAGCGCCGGGTCGTGCGTGAGGCGCGCTCGGGCTCGATCATCGCTCTGGACCTGGAGCGCACCAGCCACGTCCGGGCGCTCGACGGGATCATCGACGGCTTACGGCGTCGCGACTTCAAGCTCGCGACGATCGAGCGTCTGAAGCGGGTGCACGCGGTCCGCTGGGATGTCACGCTCCGCGCGGGATCCAGCGGCTCGGAGGTCGCCTACCTGCAGAAGGCCCTGTCGTTCCTCAGCTATCCGGCAGGCGGGCGGGACGGGTCGTTCGGCGCCGATACCCAGCAGGGCGTCTACGCCTTCGAGAAGGTCAATCGCCTCACCCGGGACGGGGTCGTCCCCCCGTGGCAGATGGCGATGATCGCTGCGGGCCGCAGACCCAAGGCGCCGGCGCGGGCTCCCCAGGACTTCGTCGACGTTGACATCTCACGCCAGGTGCTGTTCGAGGTGCGCGACGGGCGGGTCACCCACACGCTTCCGATCTCGAGCGGCAACGAGGAGTACTACACGGTCGACGGTCAGACCTACAGGGCGCACACGCCGCGCGGGAGCTTCACGGTCGAGCGCAAGATCCCCGGCGAGCGTCACAGCCGCCTTGGCACGCTCTATTACCCCTCGTACTTCGTGGGGGGCTACGCGATCCACGGCAGCCAGTCGGTGCCGGTCTATCCCGCCAGCCACGGGTGCGTCCGGATCCCGATGTTCGTCCACAAGGCGTTCTACTACCGGAACCCCGTGGGGATGCCGGTCTTCGTCCACAACTGAGGGAGCGCCCACCATGAACCTCGCGACAGGGATGAGGGCGCGGCCGGAGAACTT
>JBHENN010000120.1:0-9294 GCA_046262015.1 Actinomycetota bacterium
GGTTTCTATCTGCGCGGTTGTCGGTGTGGCCGCGATGGCTTTGGGTTGGGGGACGGCGGGGGCGGCTGCGACGGCGGCGGACGAGCGCATCCCGGGTCACTACATCGTGGTACTGCATGACACGGCCGACGCCGACTCGACAGCTCAGGAGCACGCACGGCGCTTCGGTGCGAACGTCTCACACGTCTACCGGCACGCCCTACATGGCTACGCGGCGCGGCTGAGCGATCAGGCGGTCGCCCGGATCAGCAGCGACGCGCGCGTGCAGTGGGTCGAGCCCGACCGGGTCGTGACACTCGCCGCGCAGACCTTGCCGACCGGGATAAATCGGATCGACGGCGAGCTCAGCAGCACGGTCTCGGGTGACGGGAGTGGTTCCGTCAACGTCGACGTCGCAGTCCTCGACACGGGTATCGACCTCGACCATCCTGATCTCTACGTCTTCAACAGCAAGAACTGTACCGGTGGGGGGTCGGCCGACGACGGTAACGGACACGGTAGCCACGTCGCTGGGTCGATCGCCGCGAAGGACGATGCGAACGGCGTAGTGGGCGTCGCTCCCGGAGCGCGCCTGTGGGCCGTGAAGGTGCTCAACAACGGCGGCTCGGGGTCCGTGTCCAACATCGTCTGCGGCATCGATTACGTGACCGCGAACGCATCGAGCATCGAGGTCGCGAACATGAGCCTTGGTGGCGGCGGCTCGGACGATGGCAACTGCGGCAACAGCAACAACGACGCCGAGCACAAAGCCATCTGTAGATCGGTCGCAGCCGGCGTTACCTATGCCGTAGCTGCGGGTAACTCGTACGTCGACGCGAAGAGCTCGGTGCCCGCCGCCTACGACGAGGTGATCACCGTTAGCGCGCTCGCCGACTTCAACGGGCTGGCGGGAGGCGGCGCCGCCGCGACCTGCCGGGCCGACGAGGACGACACGTTCGCGAACTTCTCGAACTACGGTGCAGACGTGGACATCATCGCTCCGGGGGTCTGCATCTACTCGACCTGGAAGAGCGGCGGTTACAACACGATCTCCGGCACCTCGATGGCCTCGCCTCACGTCGCTGGAGCCGCGGCCCTGTACAAGTCCAACAACCCGAGTGCAAGCCCGGGAGCGGTCAAGAGCGCCCTGCAGGCCGCCGGCAACCTGCTCTGGGACCAGGGCGGTGCAAAGCCCGATCCGGACGGGATCAAGGAAGTCCTGCTGAACGTCGACGTTTTCTAGGCTCACACCTGCTTCGGAGAGGGGTCCGGTCATGCCGGGCCCCTTCTCATTGCCCAGGTTCGGGTTACCCCGATCCATTGGGATTCCGGGGCGGCGTGGGCGCCGTAGCGGGCGCCATACTGCTATCATAGCCCTATGACCCGCATCCAAACGATGGTCCAGCTCAGCGATCGTCTCGTCAGGCTCTTGGATCAGCAGGCGGAGCGCAGGGGGATCTCTCGATCGGCCCTTATCCGGACCGCGGTGGAGGAGTTCCTTAGACACGATCAGGAAGCTGCTCTGAGCCAGGAGATAGTGGACGGCTACACGCGGATCCCCCCTGCCGTGCCCGACGAGTGGGGGCGTCTGGCTCAGATCGGAGATCGGGCAACCGTCGACGTGCTCCATCGCTTGGACGCCGAAGAGCGGGCCCAGGGTCACGAGGCGTGGTAGCGAGAGGCGAGGTCTGGTGGTACGAGGACCCACGAGCAGGCAAGCGGCCTTTCCTGATCCTTACCCGGGATGAAGCCATCCCCGTGCTCAATCAGGTGTTGGGCGTCCCGGCGACCCGAACCGTTCGTGGGATCCCCACCGAGGTGCCACTCGGGACGGCAGACGGGATGCCGGTCGACTGCGCTCTGACTCTCGACAACGTGACCGTCGTGCGACCCGCGCTCTGCACCGACCGCATCACCCGACTGAGCGGCGATCGCATGCGGGACGTCTGCGAAGCGCTGGGCATCGCGACCGCCTGCCGGCTATCGATGTAGGCCCTAGTGGTCCGATGAGCGCCGGATACCGGCGGTTTCTGGAACCACCTCATACGGATGTCCGGGCGCACGATGGACAATCGGACCATGGCGCGGATCCTCGACACGTCGCCCGACTTCGATGCGTACGCGCGTACGGTCGCGCTCGACGCGCCGTGGATGAAGGAACAGAAGTGGGCCGAGGACTACGGGCGCATACATGCGGACGTGTTCGAGGCGTTCTTCGCCGCGGGCGGCGCGCCCGAGGGGAAGGCGGCGATGGTGCGCGAGCTGAGCCGGATCCGGTCCCGGGTGGAGACGGCCGCCCCGGTGGTGCGGGAGGCCATCGAGGCGCTGGACCCCGCCCTCGCGGACGCGCTCGGAGTCGCCCCCGAGCATCCGCCCCTGCACGTGCTGCTGGTGGGCACGTTCTCGGTCAATGCGGCGGTCGGCCGGCTCGATGGAGATGTCGCGGTCTTCCACTGCCTGGAATGGTTCCAGGATCCTGAGGGTGCGCGCATCCTGATAGCGCACGAGGGGACGCACGCGTGGCATCAGATCGCGCGCGGCGACGCGGGTCCCCAGGACGATCTCGCGTGGGTGACCTTCTACGAAGGTCTCGCCGTGCGGGCCTCCCGCACGCTGGTGCCGGGCCGGCCCGAGAGCGATTACTTCTGGTACGGGCACGAGGGCTTCGACGAGTGGCTGCCGTGGTGCAAAGAGCATCGCGGCCCGCTACGGGAGCGTTTCGCCGGGATGCTCGACGACCCGTTGGCAGCCGAGACCTTCTTCGGAGCGGGCACCGTCGACGGCCACTGGCGGACGGGTTTCTTCGTTGCCGACGAGCTCGTCAGCCGGATCGACGCGCCTCTTCCGGAGCTGGCCCAGATGAGCGTGGACGAAGGTCGTGCCGCGGTCCGGTCAGCCCTCGACCGCGACTGACCGGCTAAGAGCCCGAGCGCCGGCGGCGCACCGCTTCGGCCGACGACGGGTCGACCGGTTTGAGCTCGGCATCGAGCTCGGGGTGATCGAATGCGATGTGCTGGCGTAGCTCGCCGTCCGATATGAACCTCAGCTCGCATGCCGGGCACTGGATCGTGTCCACCGGGGCCTCCTCTCGCCGCTGGTCGAGCCGCCCACCAGAAGTTTCGCGCTGCGGAACGCCCCGGCGCGCCGCGATGACCGGGAACAACCGAACCGGGGGCCGTCGTCCAAGGGAGGTCCGCTCGGCGAGGAGCCGAGAACCGAGAAGCGCGAGAGCAGGGGGTGCACGGTGAGGCGGATCCTGACGACGGTGATGCTGGCAGCGGCGGTGACGGCGGTGACGGCGGGTCCCGCGGCCGCGTGTGGCGGCCTCCTGGCTCCCAACGGCGCGGTCAACCTTGTTCGCACGAGCACCCTGGTCGCCTACCACGAGGGCGTGGAGCACTACGTCACGTCGTTCGAGTTCGCCGGCGAGGGCGGCGGCAGCTTCGGGTCGATCATCCCCCTTCCGGGCATCCCCTCCAAGGTGCAGAAGGGCGGAGGGTGGACCCTGCAGAGGCTGCAGCAGGAGGTCGCGCCTCCGGTGACCGTGCCTTTCGAGGCCGACAGGGCGCTCGTGCAGAACGCGGCGGGTGCCACAGTCCTTTTGGAGAAGCGCATCGACGCTTTGGACATCACGATCCTCGAAGGCGGTGGTGACGAGGTCGGCGCGTGGGCCGAGGACAACGGCTTCGGGCTGCCTCCCGACGCACCCGAGATCCTCGACTTCTACGCGGAGCGCAGCCCGATCTTCATGGCGGCGCGGTTCGACGTGAAAGAGGCGCGCGAGCGCGGGTTCTCGTCCGGTGACGGCACTCCGGTCCATCTCACGATCCCCACGTCGAACCCATGGGTGCCGCTGCGGATCCTCGGTCTGGGTAAGCAGCCCGAGGAGCGGATCGAGGCCGATGTGTTCCTGCTCACCGACGGGGTGCCCGCGGTGCTGCCACAGGCCGGCGCGCCGGGGTCGGGAGCCGGCATGACGCTCGAGCGCCAAGAGATCGCCTCGGACCTCCTCATGAGCGACCTGAGGTCCGACCGGGGCATGAGCTGGATGCCGTCGTCGGGGATGTGGTTCACGTACCTCAAGATCGACGTGCCCGCCGCCGATCTCACGCACGACCTCGCGATCGACCAGAGCGGCTTCGGCACGCCGTCGCCGGTCGCGGCAGGGCTCGTCGATCCTCCACTCGACCTTCCGTCGACCGAGAGCACCCAGCCGTGGGTGTGGATCGCAGCCGCAGTGATGCTTGCGGTCGGCCTGTACGGCACCGACAGGATGGTCGCGGCGCGCCGATGAGGCTCCGGCGGTTCGCAGGTATCGTTTTGCTGCTCGGCGCCTCGTGCGCGCCGGCGGCCGATGCCGCGAACCGCACGGTGGTGATCCGCGTGGAGCACTCGCGTTTCATGCCGTCGGAACTGAGCATCCCCGCGGGAACCACCGTGCGGTTCGTCGTCGACAACCGGGACCCGATCGACCACGAGCTCATCGTTGGGCCGCAGGATGTCCAGGACAGGCACGAGCAAGGGACCGAAGCTCACCACGGGGAGCGCCCCGGCGAGATCTCGGTCCCGGCGGGTGCGCGCCGATCGACGACCTACTCGTTCATGGACCCCGGCACGGTCCTGTTCGGCTGTCACCTCCCCGGTCACTACGCCTACGGGATGAAGGGCACGATCACCGTCACCGGCTAGCTCGACGGTCACGCGACCGGTTCGCGGCCGTGACCCTCTGTGCGACCATCCTTTAGGCCCGTCACGCGCCGGGAAGGAGGTGGAGATGTCCGAGCTACGGTTGACGTCGTACTCGCATGGGGGCGGCTGAGCGTGCAAGCTCGGCGCAGCCGAGCTGGCGCAGGTGCTGCGCCATGTGAAGACGACCTCCGACCCAGCCCTTCTCGTCGGCCTCGACTCGCCCGACGACGCCGCAGTCTTCCGCCTCACTCCAGACCTCGCGCTGGTGCAGACGGTGGATTTCTTCACGCCGATCGTCGACGACCCGGCCGCGTGGGGGCGGATCGCCGCGGCGAACTCGCTGTCGGACGTGTACGCCATGGGCGGTACGCCGGTGACGGCTCTCAACCTGATCGGATGGCCGCGCGCGCTCGACTTCGAGATCCTCGGGGCGGTACTCGAAGGGGCCTCTGCCACGTGCGAGGAGGCGGGGGTCCGGATAGTGGGGGGTCACAGCATCGACGATCCCGAGCCCAAGTACGGACTAGCCGTGACCGGGACGATCCATCCCGACCACATCATCCGCAAGGGTGGCGCGCCGCCGGGGTGCGATCTGGTCCTGACCAAGCCCCTCGGCTCCGGCATCATCTCGAGCGGCCTCAAGGAAGGGAAAGCCCTCGCCGAGGCGGTCGCCGAGGCGGTCGACCTGATGAGCACGCTCAACCGCGCCGCGGCCGAGGCGATGGTCGAGATCGGGGTTGTCGCCGCCACGGACGTCACCGGCTTCGGGCTGATCGGGCACCTCGCGGGGATGCTGAGCGAGACCGTCTCCGCGGAGCTCCGCGCCGGCGATATCCCCATCCTGGAGGAGGCGCGCCGGCTCTATACCGAGGGGGTCTATCCCGGGGGCAGCAAGCGAAACCTGGAAGCCGCGCGCGCATACGTCCGCTCCGACGGGCTCGACGACAGCACGTTGGGCCTGCTTTGTGACGCGCAGACCTCGGGCGGGCTCCTGATGGCCGTCCGGGAGGAACAGACGGAGGCCCTGCTGGCCGCACTGGCGCGCCGGGGAGTGTCGACCAGAGCGCGCATCGGGCGGCTGGTCACGGGCGACGGCTCGATCGTGGTCGCGCGGTGACGGGGGAGCTTCGGATCCCCGCAGCGCTGGTCGAGGAGATGGTCGAGCATTGCCGCAGGGGCAGGCCAAACGAGGCGTGCGGCCTCCTAGCGGTGTCCGACGGAGAGATCGTTGCGCTGTACCGCATGACGAACGTTTCGGCGAGCCCGGTGCGCTACTCGCTCGACCCGCGCGAGCAGTTCGCGGTGTACGAGGAGCTCGACAAGAAGGGTTGGGATCTCGGCGGCGTCTTCCACTCCCACACCCGGACGGCAGCGTACCCTTCCCCGACCGATGTCCGGCTCGCCAGCGAGGACGTCCCCTACGTGATCGTGTCTCTGGCCGAGGAGCCCCCCGACATCCGCGCCTTCCGCATAGGCAAGGGGAGCTGGAGCGACGAACAGGGCCACATCGTCGAGGTCCCCGTGCGCGTCACGGTTGACTAGCATGGGACGAGACCATCGAGGAGGCGAAGTGGCCATCCAGGTACGCATACCTACGGTTTTCCGCAAGTTCACCGACGGCCGGTCGGTGGTGGAGGCCGAGCCGGGCACCCTGCACGGGATCATCCAGCAGCTCGAGGCGCGCTACCCCGGGATGCAGGGCCAGCTGCTGACCGACGACGGAGGTCTGCACCGCTTCGTCAACATCTACGTCAACGACGAGGACGCTCGTTACCTCGACAAGCTGGACACGCGGGTGTCCGACGGGGACACCGTCTCGCTGCTCCCGTCGGTGGCCGGAGGCGCCATCGCCGAGCGCGCCTCGTGAGGTACAAGTCCATCCTCGATGCGATAGGCAACACGCCTCTGGTCGAGACCCCTAGGCTGTCCCCGTCCGAGAACGTGCGGTTGTGGGTGAAGCTCGAGGGTCAGAACCCCACCGGATCGATGAAGGATCGCATCGCCCTGGCGATGGTGGAGGCCGGCGAGGCGTCGGGAGAGCTGACCCGCGACAAGACGATCCTGGAGCCGACATCGGGGAACACGGGCATCGCGCTGGCCATGGTGGCAGGAACGCGCGGCTACCGGTTCACCGCGGTGATGCCCGATAACGCGAGCAGCGAGCGCGTCCAGCTGCTGAAGGCGTTCGGCGCGGACATCATCTTCTCCGAAGGCGCCAAGGGGACGAACGGGTCGGTGGCCCTCGCTCAGCAGATCGTGGCGCGGGAACAGGGTTACTACATGCCCTTCCAGTACGGGAGCCAGGCGAACGTGGACGCGCACTACAACGGCACCGCGCGCGAGATCCTCGAGGACCTTCCCGAGGTGAAGGCGTTCGTAGCCGGTCTCGGTACAGGTGGAGCGTTGATGGGCAACGGCAGGAGGCTCAAGGAGCACGACCCGTCCATCAAGATCGTCGCCGCTGAACCCGAGCTCGGAGAGCTGGTCTACGGGTTGCGGTCGCTCGAGGACGGTTACATCCCTCCGATCTTCGATCCCGAGATGCTGGACGGCAAGGTGAAGGTGAAGGCGCGCGAGTCGATCCTGTGGACCCGCGAGCTCCTTCTAAAGGAAGGCATCTTCGCGGGGATCTCCGCCGGAGCGGTCATCTGGGTCGCGCAGCGGGTCGCCGAGCGGCTCGCGGCGACGGGCGGGGGCGACGTGGTCTGCCTGCTTGCCGACGGCGGATGGAAGTACCTCTCGACCGAGGCCTGGACCCAGGACCTCGACACCGCCGAATCTCAGGTAGAAGAGACCCTATGGTGGTGAGCGAGAAGGCCGAGGCCCGGGCACTCTCCGAGCGGCCGATCGGCATGTTCGACTCCGGTGTCGGGGGCCTGACCGTCGCGCGTGCGGTCATCGACCTCTTGCCTCACGAAGACCTGGTGTACGTCGGCGACACGGCGCGCTGTCCCTACGGGCCTCGGCCCGCCCAGGAGGTGCGCAAGTTCGCGCTCGAGATCATGGACTCGCTCGTGGAAGAGGACGTCAAGCTCCTCGTCATCGCATGCAACTCGGCCGCGTCGACGGTGCTGGAGGAGGCGATCGGCCGCTACGCGGTGCCGGTGGTGAGCGTCATCGAGCCGGGGGTCCGAGCCGCGCTGACCGCCACGCGCAACCGCCGCATCGGCGTTATCGGCACGGAGGCGACGATCCGGTCGAACGCCTATCCCGAAGCCTTCGTCGCAACGCGTGCCAACGTTGGGGTCTTCTCGCAAGCGTGTCCCAGCTTCGTCGAATTCGTCGAACGCGGCGACACGACCTCGGACGCCCTGATCGGCGCGGCGGAGGGCTATCTCGCGCCGCTCAAGCAGGAGGGCATCGACACCCTGGTCCTGGCATGCACGCACTATCCGCTGCTCACGGGCGTGATCCAGTACGTGATGGGGTCCGACGTCGTGCTGATATCGAGCGCGGAGGCGACGGCCAACGAGGTCTACGTGAAGCTGCGGAGCGATGGTCTGCTGGGTGAGGGCCGGGATCCCGGGAAGCATCGTTTCATCGCCTCGAGCGAGGGCGGCGTCTTCTCCGAGCTGGGCCGGCGTTTCCTCGGCCCCGAGTTCGTCGAGGTCGAGTACCGGCCGTGGGACCGAGCCTGATCCATGGAGGTCACCGTGCTCGGCAGCGCCGCGATGTACGCCACGACCGAGCGTGCTTGTGCGGGCTATCTGGTTGAGCTCGGAACGTGCCGCCTGTGGGTGGATTGTGGAGCGGGCACGTGGCGCAACCTGCTGGCTCACACCGACTATCGGCGTCTGGGAGGGATCGTGCTCACTCATCGGCATCCCGATCACGTCTCGGATGTCTTTCAGGCCTTCCACGCGCGCCAGTTCGGCGGCACCGACCCGATGGCCACGATCCCGGTGTGGGCCCCTCGAGAGACGATCGAGCGCGTGACCGGCTATTACCGAGAGCTCGATGAGGGTTTCGAGATGAACGCCGTCGCCGAAGGTGACTCGGTGGACGTCGCGGGAGCGAGGGTGTCATTCGTGAGGATGGCGCACCCTCCGGAGACGCTCGGGGTACGTATCGAGAACGAAGGCAAGGTCCTCGCGTACTCGGCCGACTCCGGTCCGGAAGCGGACTTCCCGGCGCTCGCGGGCGACGCCGATCTGTTCGTCTGCGAAGCGACGATGCAGGACAGCGACCCGCTGTGGGAAGGGCATCTGAGCGCGTCGCAAGCGGGGGCGATCGCGGCGCGCGTGGGCGCCTCCCGCCTGGTCCTCACTCACCTGCCCGCGGATCGCGATCTCGACGTGTCCCTGAAGGAGGCGCGGGCGACGTGCCCCGATGTGCCGGTCGAGCTTGCCCATGACGGCTTGAGGCTGGAGGTCTAGGGATGGGCGAACGGTTCGACGGTCGCGAGCCCGGTCAGCTCCGGCCGGTGCGGATGACGCCGGGCTTCATGCCGTACGCGGAAGGGTCCTGCCTCGTGGAGATGGGCGACACGAAGGTCATCTGCACCGCGACGATCGAGAGCAGCGTCCCGCGCTGGATGCAGGGCCACGGCAAGGGGTGGGTGACCGCCGAGTACTCGATGCTGCCGCGGTCGAGCCCCCAGCGGGTCACGCGTGAGGTGGCTAAAGG
>JBHENN010000121.1:0-10713 GCA_046262015.1 Actinomycetota bacterium
CGCGACCAGTTCTCGGTCGAGAACGCGTACACGGAGAGGAAGCGGATACCCGCCTCCAGGGTCCCTTCGACCACGTCGAACAGCGCTCGCTCGCCCGCCTCGTGGCCCTCGTTGCGCGGCAAGCCGCGCTGCTGGGCCCACCGCCCGTTGCCGTCCATGATGACGGCGACGTGCCGAGGCCTGAGCTCGGGAGGGACCTCGGCGAGGACGTCCACGTCAGGACGCGGGCATCAGGTGGATGCTCTTCAGGGGCCGCTCGAGGTGGTACTCGGCGTAGCGGAACAGGGCACGGGTGACATCGGCGATGCCGTCGGGCGGCCCGGTCACGCCGAACTCCTCGGACAGCAGCCGGCCCAGAAAGACGATGCGATCGCCCGAGAGTCGGAGCGCATCGGGGTCGTCTTCCCAACAGGGCTCGCACACCGCGCCCCCCAGCGACGGGCTGAACGCCCCCAGCGGCCGAGCGCCTCCGCACCCGGCGCAGACCTTGAGCTGGGGGTGGTAACCCGAGATCGACAGCAGCTTCACGAGGAACGCGGGCACGGTCGTCGCTCCTCTCCCCGCGGCCAGCGCGTCGAGGCCGGCGAGCAGCAACCCGTAGGTGGACGACGCCCGCTCTCGATCCGGGGTGATCTTCTCGACGAGCTCGGCCAGCGATGACGCCGCGGTGAGGCTGCGGTAATCGTCTCGGACCTCTTTGAACGAGGTGAGGATGTCGACCGAGGTGATCGTGTCGAGGTCCTTACGGCCCTTGTAGGCCATCAGATGGACACGCGTGAACGGCTCGAGGCGGCCGCCGAAGCGGCTCTTGGTCTTGCGGATACCCTTCGCGACCGCCCGCACCTTGCCGTTACGGCGCGTGAACAGCGTGAC
Organism: Actinomycetota bacterium; assembly: GCA_046262015.1. Classification (GTDB taxonomy): domain Bacteria; phylum Actinomycetota; class CADDZG01; order CADDZG01; family WHSQ01; genus JBHENN01. The sequence continues at coordinate 874 of JBHENN010000121.1, forward strand.
GATGCGGTCCGCCTCGCCCAGCTTGATCGTCTTGAGGACGATGCCCTCGTCCTCGTAAAGGCCCGGCATGGTCGGCCCAGCGTATGCCGCGGCAGGGCGCGCGCGGCGCATCCGCGCGGGGGCGCGCCGGTCGCTGGACGGATCCGTCTAGACGATGCCGATCCGGAGGTTGCGGATGTTCTTCTCGTCCCGCCCGGGGTGGTCGACGAGATCGAAGGTGACCCTCTGGCCCGGCCGCAGGAAGCGGAACATCGGGCTCGAGTCCATGGCCGCGCCGTCGATCTGCCACGTCTGCTCGCCGTCGTCAGAGATCAGGACCCCCGTGCGGGTGATCGAGTCGTAGGTCTTGACCGTAGCCTGGGGCATCTCCCGAGGATAGCCGCGGCATCGGCGCGCCGGCGAGATCACTCGGTGAACCCCAGACGCGCCAGAGCGTGGGCGTGCCGCTGCCAGTCCTTCTCCACCTTGACACGGAGGTCGAGGAAGACCTTGCGCCCGAAGAGGATCTCGATCTCCTCGCGCGCCTCGGTGCCAACCGCCTTCAGCGTGGCCCCGCCCTTCCCGATGATGATGCCCTTCTGGGACTCCCGCTCGACGTAGATACGAGCCGCGATCTCCAGCAGACCGTCGTCTCGCTCCTCGAGGTCTTCGGTCACCACGGCGATCGAATGAGGAAGCTCCTCGCGGCTGCGCTTCAGGAGCTTCTCGCGGACCAGCTCGGCGACGAAGACGGGAGGCGGCTGATCGGTTCGGGTCCCCGCGGGGTAAAACATCGGGCCGTGAGGCAGGCGCGCGACGATCAGGTCGCGCAGGAGCTCGACCCCCTCGCCCGCTCTCGCAGAGACGGGGACGTACTCCTCGAACCCACCGAGCCGGGAGGCGTGCATCAACGCCCCGGCTATCTGGTTCTTGCCGAGCAGATCGATCTTGTTGACCACGCAGAAGGTGGGCCGCCCCGCGGCGCGTAGGTCGGACGCGACCTTCTCGTCACCGGCGCCGATCCCGGCGCGCCCGTCGACGACCATGAGAGCGAGCTCGACATCGGTCCACACCGAACGCACGATCTCGTTCAAGCGGTGACCCAGCAGCGTACGGGGCTTGTGATAGCCGGGGGTGTCGATCAGCACCGCCTGCGCCCCGGGCGTCTCGATGATCCCCCGCACCGCGCTGCGCGTGGTCTGAGGCTTGTCCGAGGTGATGGCGACCTTGTCCCCCACGAGCGCATTTATCAGCGTGGACTTGCCCACGTTGGGACGTCCCACGATGGCGACGAAACCCGAGCGGAACGTGCCCTCCTCCGGCTGAGGAACCACCTCCGGGGTGTGGCCGCGGGTCACGAGCCCGGTGGTGACGGGGCGTCGTCCGCGGGGGATCTCCTTATCAGGACCTTCTGGATGCGCCGGCCGCTGACCTTCTCGGTGGTGAACTCGAGCGAGTCGTAGCGCACCACTTCGCCGGGGTCGGGCACCCGGCCGGTGAGCCCGAAGACCAGCCCGCCCACGGTGTCCCATTCGTCGTGCGGCAGCTCTGCCGAGAGCAGCTCGTTGACCTCGTCGATCGACACGCGGCCGTCGACGCGCACGGTTCCGTCCACGTTCGTCTCGACCATGACCTCCTCCTGGTCGTACTCGTCGACGATCTCCCCGACGATCTCCTCGAGCAGGTCCTCGATCGTCACCAGACCGGCGGTGCCGCCGTACTCGTCCACCACGATGGCGATGTGGACGCGCTGCTGCTGCATCTCTCGGAGCAGCTCGGCGACCTTCTTCTGCTCGGGCACGAACGTCGGGGCGCGGCCCAGGGACGAGACCTTCTCGGCCCCGGGAGCCGACCTGGTGGTAGCGAGAAGATCCTTCGCGTAGAGGATGCCCACGATGTTGTCGGTGTCTCCTTCGTACACCGGCAGGCGCGAGTAGCCGGCCTCGACGATCGTGCTGAGGGCTTCCTCGAGGGTCGCGTCGGACCTGACCGCGACCATGTCCGGCCGCGGGACCATGACCTCGCGCACGACGGTGTCGCCGAACTCGAAGATCGAGTGGATCAGCTCGCGCTCCTCCTCCTCGATCTCCTCTTCTTCCTCCGCGACGTCGACGAGGTGCCTGATCTCGTCCTCGGTGGCGAACGGGCCCTTGGGGAGGCTCCGTCCGGGTAGCAAGGCCATCATCCCGTTCGACAGCACCACGAGAGCCTTGGTCAGAGGCTGCAACCCCTTGCCGAGGAAGAACACGGGCTGCGCCATCAAGAGAGCCACGCGGTCCAGCCGCTGGACGGTGTACGTCTTGGGCACCATCTGTGCGAGGACGAAGACGAGAGCGGTCACAACGACCGCCGCGACCAGCGCGGCTTCGGCGCCGAGATGACGGGCTGCCCACGTGGTGGCCAGGACCGCCGCCGAGACATGGGCCGCGGCAAGCAGCAGCAGCACCATGTTCATGAACGGCGCGGGGTCCTCGACGATCTGAAGCAAGCGGTCGGCGCCGGCGCGCTTCTCCTGTTGGAGATGGAGAGCCTTGACGCGGCTCACGCGGGTTATGGCCGTCTCGGCCATAGCCGCGAACGCGCCCACGAGCAGGAGCAGGCCGATCGTCGCGGGGATCAGGAGATCTCTCATCCGTTGGCCTCGTCGGACAGTCCAGCAAGTCCAGCGAAGGAGCCGAGAACCTCGCGCAGACGCGCGTCCATCTTGCTCTTGGCGTCCGGCTTGTCGTGGTCGTAGCCGAGCAGATGAAGTATGCCGTGCACGACGAGCACGTCGAGCTCGTGCGCGACCGGATGCCCGTCCTTGGCCGCGTGCTTGGCTGCGATCTCCGGGCACACGACCACGTCGCCGAGGAGCAGGTCGGCATCCTCGTCCTCGGTCATCGGGAATGCGAGCACATCGGTCGCGCGGTCGTTGCCGGCGAAGCGAGCGTTGAGGCGACGCATGTGGTCGGCCCCGACGAATAGGAGCGACAGCTCGGCGCCCTCTTCTACGTTCTCGCTCGTCAGGGTGTGCCGCGCCAGGGCCGAGGCACGCACCTCATCGACCGGGGTCGGCTGCTCGTTGGCGACGAAGACGTCCACCTCTAGTCGGGCTTTTCGGCATAGAGCCGGTACGCCTCGACGATGTCCTGGACGATCTTGTGTCGCACCACGTCGCGCGCGTCCAGGTGCATGAACGCGACGCCGCTGATGTCGGTCAGGATCTCCTCGATCACGACGAGACCCGAGCGCGCGCCGGCCGGCAGGTCCACCTGCGTGACGTCCCCGGTGACAACCGCACGAGAGCCGAATCCCAGCCGCGTCAGGAACATCTTCATCTGCTCCGGCGTGGTGTTCTGGGCTTCGTCCAGGATGATGAAGGCATCGTTCAGGGTCCTACCGCGCATGAACGCGAGCGGCGCGATCTCGACGGTGCCGCGCTCGACGTGGGTGGCGAACCGGTCGGGCTCCAGCATCTCGTAAAGGGCGTCGTAGAGCGGCTTGAGGTAGGGGTCAATCTTGGCGGCTATGTCGCCCGGCAAGAAGCCGAGCCGCTCACCGGCCTCGACCGCCGGCCGGGTGAGGACGATCCGGGAGACCTCGCCCGCCTTCAGCGCCTGGATCGCCATCGCCACCGCCAGATAGGTCTTGCCGCTGCCGGCCGGGCCGATGCCGAACACGATGGTGTTGCCCCTGATCAGGTCCACGTAGCGTTTCTGCCCGGGCGTCTTTGGCCGGATCGGCTTGCCGGTATGGGTGACCACGACGGTGTCCCCCAGCACCTGGGACGGCCGGCCGTCGGTCTTGGTCTTCACGATGTCGATCGACTGACCGACCGACTCCGCGGTCAGGACGTGACCCTGGTCGAGCAGGCGCAGCAGCTCCTCGAACAGCCTCGAGACGCGTTCGGTCTCCTCCGGCGCGCCGGTCAGCACGATCTCGTTCCCGCGTACGAGGATCTGCGTAGAGAACGCCGCTTCGATGATCTTGAGAAGCTCGTCGCGCGCGCCGACGAGCCTGACCATGTCGTGGTGCCCCGGGACGAGGAGCTTTACCTGAGTCTTGTTCAGCATGGGTTCGCGGACGCCGATCGTACCTCCGGGGTCCTCCCGGAGCGGACCGCGCGTCATCCCGGAGGCCAGTGCAGCGTCCTTCCTCCCAGCAGGTGGAGATGCAGATGGGGGACGCTCTGGCCCGCATCGGGACCCACGTTGGTCACGATTCGGTAGCCCGACGACAGCCTCTCGGCCTCGGCGACGACCGCTAGTGCCTCGAACAGCTCGGCCACCAGGTCACCGTCACCCCGACCGAGCTCGCGCGCCGACGCGACGTGGCGCTTGGGGATCACCAGCACGTGCGACGGGGCCGCGGGGTTGATGTCGCGGAACGCGAGCACGCCATCGGTCTCGTGCACCACCTCCGCATCCATCTCGCCGCCTGCGATCTTGCAGAACAGGCAGTCGGACGCCGTCACCTCCTCGTCACCTCCAGAACGCGTGCTCCGCGGATGCCGTCGGCGCGGACCTCGTCGCCGGCGACGGTAGTCAGAGTGCCCAGTAGAGAGCTTCCTTCGAACCATACGCGCACGTGATCGTCCGTCTGGCCGGAGCAGACGTGCACCCCGTCGACCACGCGCTCGTCTTCGACCAGGACCTCGAGCGGATGCCCAAGGTGCTCGCGTAGGAACCGCCCCCGGATCTCGTTGCCGAGGTCTATGAGCCTCTTCGACCGGTCCTTCTTGATCTCGGCAGGCACCTCGTCTCCCAGCGCGGCCGCAGCCGTGCCCGGTCGGGCGGAGTAGCGGAACACGTGGAGCTTCGAATAGCGAAGACGCCGTACGACATCCATCGTCCCCAAGAACGCGTCGTCGCTCTCTCCCGGGAACCCGACGATCACATCGGTCGCGAGCGCCAAGCCCGGGAGCGCGGCCCGCGCTCGCTCGACCGACCCGATGTAGTCCTCGATCCGGTAAGGGCGGTGCATCGCGTCGAGGACGCCGTCGTCGCCGGCTTGCAGCGGGACGTGCAGGTAGCGGCAGATGCGGGGTTCGTCCGCCATAAAGCCGAGCACCTCGTCGGTCAGATGGCGCGACAGGATCGACGAGAGCCGCAGCCTCCACACCCCCTCGATCTCGAGCAACCTCTGGAGCAATCGCACGAGCGCACGCTCGTCCCCGCCCCGGTCGTAGTCGTACTTGCCGAGATGGACCCCGGTCAGGACGAGCTCCCGGGCTCCTGCGGCTACGCGTCTTACAGCCTCGGCGATCAGGCCATCCTCGTCCACCGAGCGCAGCGGGCCACGCGTCGTGGGGATGATGCAGAAGCTGCACCACTCGTCACAGCCGGTCTGCACCTTGAGGTTGGCGCGGACCCTGAGAGGGCCTACAGGGGCGGGAGCCCGGCTCGACGGCGAGCCGATCTGGAGCAACGGGGCGGTCGGTGAGGCTAGCCCCAGAGCCCGCACGAGGTCGTCCTTCTCGGAGTTACCGAGGACCACGTCCACGCCGGGGATCGTCTCGACCTCGGCGCGGTCGGACACCGCGTAGCAGCCGACGACGACGATCCTGGCGTCCGGGTGGGAGCGGGCGGCGCGCCGGATCGCCATCCGCGAGGCTTTGGTGGCCTCGCGCGTGACGGTGCAGGTGTTGACGACGACGATGTCGGGGCTCTCGTCTCCCGGTGGAGCGAAGCCGTAGCGGGCGAGGTCGTCGGCCATGGAATCGGATTCCGCCTGGTTCAAGCGGCATCCCAGGGTCGTGAACGCCACCCGTGCAGGAGGCGCCGTCACCAGATCTCGCTCACCTAGGCGAACCTATCCGATGAGCCCGTAGTGGAAGAGCACTGCAGTGGCCGCCACCACGGGCGCGTGCTCGGTGCGCAGGATGCGCGGGCCGAGCGAGACGAGCTGCGCACCCACCCCGGCGAGCTCTTCTGCCTCGGAGGGCGCGAAACCGCCTTCGGGTCCGACGACGAGGGCGATCCGGCTCGGTCCACGGTCGAGCGCCACCCTCAGCGGAAGCGACGCGTGCTCCCACAGCACGACCGTCGACGGCTCGCGCTCGATCCGGGCGACGAGATCCGTCCACGGAACGCCGCCCTCACACCGGAGCAGGAACGGGCTGCGGGATTGCTTCGCGGCGGAGCGGGCGATCCCGGCCCAGCGCTCCGTCAGGCGGTGAAGCTTGCCGGTGTCCCACCGCACGACCGAGCGCTCCGCCTCGAACAAGACGACCTCGGCAACCCCCAGCTCGGCCAGCCGTTCTACGACCTCGTCCGCCTTGTGGCCCTTCGGAGCAGCCTGGTAGACGGCCAGATGCGGTGTCGGCGGGCGAACGTCGTCACGCTCGAGCACCTCGGCGACCAACCTTTCGGCATCGATCCTCGCCGCCGCGCAGCGCGCGATGCTGCCCCGGCCGTCGAAGACCGTGAGCAGGTCGGGGGGCTCGATCCGCATGACCCTCAGAGCGTGGTGCGACTCGTCCGCCGGAAGCGTTATCTCGCCCGTCCCCCACTCCTCAGGGGGAGCGAAGAACCACGGGGCCGTGGTCGCCGCGTGCGCACCGCGCCCCACGTCTAGTGGAAGACCTCCTTGATCTTCTCGAAGAGGCCGCGATCCGCGACCCGTTCGCCGCGCATCCGCGCGAACCGCTCCAGCAGCTCGACCTGCTCGCGATCGAGATCGGTCGGCGTCTCGACCTTCAACAACGCGATCAACTGGCCTCGCCCCCGGCCGTCGAGACGTGGCATGCCCCGGCCCCGCAGCCGGACGACATGGCCGGAGTGCGTCCCGGGCTCGACGTCGATCTCGTGGGGCCCGTCCAGGGTCGGGACCTCGACCGTACCTCCGAGGGCGGCCACGGTCATGGGTACCGGGACGTCGCACCCGAGGTCGTCGCCGGCACGCCGGAAGAGCTCGTGCTCGCGCACGTGGATCAGCACGTAGAGGTCTCCTGCCGAGCCGCCCCGCACGCCCGCCTCGCCTCGGCCCGAGACACGTAGCTGGGCGCCGTCGTCCACGCCCGGGGGGATCTGGACCGTGAGGCTGTCGGTGACCGGCACACGCCCTCGTCCGCGGCAGCGGCTACAGGGATCGACGATCTCGCGCCCGGCGCCGCCGCAGGTGGAGCAGGTCGACGCGGTCATCACGTTGCCGAACACCGTCCGCCGCACCTGGCGGACCTCGCCCGTCCCGCCACAGTCGTTGCACCGCGTCGGGTGCGTGCCGGGCGCGTTGCCGTCACCGCCGCAGTCGGGACACGTGTCCAGGGTCGCGATCTCGACCGTGCGCTCGACGCCGGACGCCGCTTCCTCCAGGGTGAGCGTGACCTCCGCGGCGACATCCGACCCGCGCGCCGGTCCGCGGCGCGCGGGTGCTCCGCCTCCTCCGAAGAAGGTCGAGAACAGATCCGAGATGCCGCCGAAGTCTCCGAAACCGCCCATGCCCCCGCGGTCATCACCGAACGCGTCGTAGCGCTGGCGCTTGGACGGGTCCGACAACACCTCGTAAGCGTGGGTTATCTCCTTGAATCGCTCCTCCGCGGCCGGGTCGTCGGGGTTCGCATCGGGGTGGAGCTCGCGCGCGAGCGAGCGGTAGGCCCGCTTTATCTGCTCGGCAGATGCGGTGCGCGCCACGCCGAGCGCTTCGTAGTGATCTCTCGCCACGACGATCAGTTCCCGAGCATGCGGCCGAGATTCGAAGCGACCTCGTATACGGCAGCGATCGTGTGCCGGTAGTCCATGCGCGTGGGGCCCACGATCCCGAGCGTCCCGATGACGTTCTCCTCGGAACCGTAGGGCGCGGTGATCACCGAGCAGGCCTGCATCTCCTCGACCTGGTTCTCGGACCCGATGCGCACCGAGACGGACGCCTCGCCGATCGCGTCCGCCATGACCTCGAGGAGCAAGCGCCGGTGCTCCAACGCCCCGATGACCTGGCGAACGGTCTCGAGGTCGGCGAACTTGTGCTCGTCGACGATGTGCGAGGTCCCTTCGAGGAAGAAGCGCTCCGACGCGCGCCTCGACAGCTCGTCTTCGAGCGCCCGCGCGACCTGGCCGACCACCGGACGGAGCTCCAGGGGGAACCGGTCCGCCGCGCTGGCGATCGTCCCCGCAGCGTGATCCAGAGGCTGATCCACCACGATCCGGTTGAGCATCTCGGCGGTGTCTTCCAGCTGCGCCTGGTCCATGTCCTCGGGCACGGCGAGCATGTGGTTCTCGACCCTGCCGGTGTCGGTGACGATCACGAGCATCGCCCGTCCGGTGGCCAGCCTCACGAGCTCCACGTGGCGGATCGTGCTGCGGCCGAGAGCCGGGGCGAACACCAGCGCGGCATGCTCGGTCAGCTCCGAGAGGAACGCCGCGGCGTGCCGGAGGCCGTCCTCGAGCTCCCACCGGGGCTCGCCGAAGAAGCGCTGTATCCGCCGGGCGTCGCTCGCCGGCAGCTTGACGTCCGACCCCCAGGCGTCCACGAAGTAGCGGTAGCCCGAGTCGGTCGGGACGCGTCCGGCGGAGGTGTGCGGCTGATAGATGTACCCCGCCTCTTCGAGCGCACCCATCTCGTTGCGCACGGTGGCGGGAGAGATCCCCAGTCGGAAACGCTCGGCGACGGTCTTGGACCCCACCGGCTCGCCCGATCCGACGTACTGGGACACGATCGCCCGCAGGATGGCCGCCTTGCGCTCGTCCAGCACGGGTCCGTGCGTCTCCATCGGCCTCATGCTACCCGCTCCCGCCGGGTTTTAGCACTCTCGGGGAGCGAGTGCCAGCGCCTGGGATCCGTCAGCCCGTCGTGCCGGCCACGGCAACGTCGTGGTCCCGCCCCCCGCATACCGGGCACCGGGGCAGGCGTCCGTGCGCGAGCTCCGTGGCGCACCGGGGGCAGAGACCCCGCAGGTCCACCAAGGTCAGGCCCGGATGCACGCTGTCGTCGAGGCCGAGGAGCACGCCGGAGACCGGAGCGACCTGCACGATGTGGTCGTTCTCGCAGCGGTACTCGTCGGCGCCCTCGTCCGAGCCCCACCGGGACGTGAAGGTCAGCCCGCAGTCGCGGCAGCTGAGGTTGCCGAGGTAGGCCATCGCCCAAGGATGCCATCGCGGCGAGCTCCGAACCTCGCGGGCGGTCCGAGCGTCCAACGGCTGTGAGGTGGGACCATGGTCGCGATCGCGCTTGAATGTGCCCGGAGGCCGCGGTGGACGAGCCGGATCCTCAGACCGTCGCCGCGGCCCGCGGCGGGGATCTGCGCGCCTTCGAGGCTCTCGTTCGGCGGTATCAGCCCGACGTCTGGCGTCTGTGCTTCCATCTCGTGCGCGACGAGACCGCGGCGGACGACATCACCCAGGACGCGTTCGTGCGCGCCTACCGCTTCCTGTCCCGGTTCAGGGGCGACTCCAAGTTCTCGACGTGGTTGCTCTCGATCGCCCGCAACTGCGCGCTCGACGAGCTCCGGCGCGCCGGTCGCAGGCGCCGGCTGTCAGACCGGCTCGACGCCCAACCGGCGGCGCACGCCGGCGACCCCACCACCGGCGTCGAGGTCCGCGAGGCGCTCGCCGGCTTGCCGCTCGAGCTGCGCGAGTCGGTCGTGCTGATCGACATGTTCGGGGTCTCCTACCGCGAGGCGGGCCGGGTCCTCGACCTTCCCGAAGGCACCGTGAAGAGCCGGGTGCACCGGGCGCGGGAGCAGCTCGTGCAAGCTCTTGCCCCGTCGAGAACGAGGAGCACGCGTGAGCTCTGACCACCTCCACGACGAGGTCCGCATCGACCTCTCGGCACGCCTCGACGGCGAGCTCGACGCGGCCGCGGAGCGCCGGTTGGAAGACCATCTCGCGACGTGCTCGGAGTGCCGCAGCTACGCCGAGCGGTTGCGGCAGGTCCGTTCTGCCC
>JBHENN010000122.1:0-10790 GCA_046262015.1 Actinomycetota bacterium
GCACATACCGATCGGGCAGATCTCCACTCGCTTCGAGGATCTCGATCGGGGGGCTACCTTCGTCGTGGTTTGCCAGATCGGGCAGCGAAGCGCCCTGGTGGCAGATTTCCTCAACGAGCGTGGATTCGTCACGCACAACCTTGACGGCGGGCTCCACTCGTGGACCGCAGCGGGTTTGCCTCTTGTCTCAACCGAAGGCCAGGGTGAACTGGTCGATGGCTTTGCGCGCAACCTGACCGGCAAACGGATCACACCCGAGTCTCTTGGACCAGTAGGGAATCGAACCCCGACTCGTGCTGAGTGAAGTTGGATGGCTTGTCGTTGGATGACTTGTAGTTCTACCAACTGAGTGGACCGGGGGGACGCGGCCGTGGACCAGAGGAGAATCGAACTCCTGACCTCACCCGTGCGAGCGGTGCGAAACCGATTTACGGAGACTTACAGCGGAGCACTCTCATGACCATCAACGCAGGTCACAGCGCTTCCTGCGATTACGGGTGCTCACAGCCATTTCCGTTGACATCCGGTGGTGATGTGCTCCTCGACCCGCCGCTGGGCCCTTCGCGACGTGCCTGGTCCACGAGTTCGCGATCTCGTCGTCGCCAGGCTCGTACCACCGAGGCTGGCAGCTCTGCCTCGTATCGGGCCACCCAATCGTCGTGATCGTCGGCAGGCTCTATCCGGATGCGGAGGTCCCGGCCAGCGGCGCGGACGATCCTTGCCAGAGTGTCGAGAGTAGGAGAGCGCTTCCCGGCCTCGTACGAGGCGATGGCGGCCTGAGAAGTGCCAGCGAGACGGGCTAGCTCGCGTTGGGACAAGCCGCTGTCGCTGCGAGCGAGATGAATCAGATTTCCAGCCCAGCTACTCATGAGCCTATGATACCGTATCCGGTGTCGCTCAATGACACCCTATCCGGCGTCGTCGGAGGGCCCCCTACGTCGTGGAGGGCCGTCGGTGGCGGCGGTTTGGGATACGCTGTGGAGCGTTGTACGAGAAGAGAAAGTAGCTTCGAAAAGGTAAAACAGCAGGTCAAAGCATGTTTGCCACGCCCCGTTAGCTCAGTCGGCAGAGCGTCTCCATGGTAAGGAGAAGGTCCACAGTTCGATTCTGTGACGGGGCTCGCAGGCGTCCGGCAGCACCCGAGGCGGCGTAGCTCAGGGGCAGAGCAAGCGGCTCATAATCGCTGAGTCGGTGGTTCGAGTCCACCCGCCGCTACCACGAGATCGACCTTCAGGTGTTAAACCCGCAGGTTGCGGGCGCCGACATACCCGTGGGAGGGTTATCGACCATGAACGTTCGCTATTGCCCGAGGTGCGGGACCGACGTCGAGGACGCCGGTGGTTTCTGCCTGCTCGGGCATCCCCTGCGGCTCCACCTCGAGACCCAGTCGCTCAGCGACCTGCGGGCCGAGGTCGACCGTGCCTTCGAGGAGGCGCGGGTCCAGGTGGCGGCCGCTCTCGGACCCATCGCGTCGTCCCCCGAGGGTGCCCGTCACGAACCTCCCTCCGCCCCACCGGCGCCATCCCGCCAGGAGACTGCTCACCGCCCTGCGCCTCCGCCGCCCCCGGCGCCGTCGGTATGGCGCGCCCTGGAGGCCGAGGAACCCACCACCCAGCGCGATCCGATCGTGGCGTTCTCGCCCGCTCCGCGCATGGATTGGGGCCCGGAGAAGTCCGGCTTGCGTAGCCGCCGCCGCGGCCCCGCCTAGCCCAGCGACCCTCGCCCTATACTGGGCCCGCTTTTCCCGACCCGACCCCCCGAGGTGAGACTTGGCCAGTGACCGCCGCGTGCACGTGACGCTCGAGTGCACCGAGTGTCGGCGCCGCAACTACATCACCCAGAAGAACCGCCACAACAGCCGCGAGCGCCTCGAGATGAAGAAGTTCTGCCGCTGGTGCCAGGGCCACAAGCCCCACAAGGAGACTCGCTAGCTAGCGTCACTCAGAAGTTCTCACAGTTGTCCATCGCGTCCTGCAGCCAACCTCCGTAGCCGTCGTCGAAGAAGTGCACCACGGCGACGGTCTCGCCATCCCGGACCACCGCGACGGTGGCTTCGTCCTCGGTGACGTAACCGGCGCGCCGGAGCTCGTCGTCGGGCCGTAGGCGGTTCGCGAGCTGGTCCCGGGCGATCTCGACCGGATCTCCCTTCTCGCCGCGCGCATCCGGGGCGAAGGAACCGGACCCACTGACCCCCATCCCGCCGGCACAGTCGAGGGTGTCCTCTACGAAGAAGCCCTGCTCGTCGATGACCTCGATCGGTTCGAGCGTGTCACTCGGGCGCTCCGCGTCGTGATCGGGGCATCCCACGCGTGCGGTGCCCGGGCTGAGCGGGATCACGAGGATGCCGTCGTCGGCGGGGGCGTTCTCGCCTCCGCCTCCGCCCGCCGGATCCTCGAACGAGAAGCCCGCGTGGATCCCGGTGCGGTTGATGATGTGGAAGTGAACGCCGTCCCGTTGCGCGGTGACCTCCGGCGTCTCGATCCGGGTCACCCCACCGGGCTCGCACACGACCTCGGCGACGTCCGGCGCACCGCCGGCCTGTGGGTCGAGGCCGGGGACCGGCGGCGACCCGCACGCGGACGTCAGAAGCAAGGCGGAGATAGCCCCCGAGAGCAGGAGGCACTGGGCGCGGCCGGTCGGTGTCATCGTTCCTCTGACGATCTCACGCCGACGGGGGTTCCCGGTCCGTCGGCGGATCAGCCGGGTCGCCGGGCGCCTGCCGCCCGCTCGGCCGCGGTCTGGAAGACGGCGGCGACCACCGCGGGGGTGAAGCGGGCGAGCGCGTCCCGGCGGGCGCGTTCTCCGAGATCGGCGCGCAGTGAGGGATCGCGCAGCTCGACCAGGGCGTCGACCAGCGCGGCCCGGGAGCTCGGCGGCACCAGCCGCCCGGCGCCGCCGAGCGCCCACCGCAGCGGTGGGATGTCGCTTGCGATCACGGCGCGCCCGGCCATCATCGCGTCGACCAGCTTGACCGGCACCTGGGCGGTGGCGTACCCCTGGGGCAGGGACGGGATCACGACTATGTCGGCGCCGTCGACGACGTCGAGACCCGCTTCGAGGGTGGTCGGGCCCGTCCACGTCTCCCACGGGCGCGCGTCGGTCGGCGGACGAGCCGTCACGACCAGGCGCATCCCGGTGTCGGCCAGCGCGCCGACCGCGGCGCGCAGCAGGTCGATCCCCTTGTGACGGGCGGGCGTGCCCACGAACGCGACCAGCGGGTCGGACGTCCGGTGGGGTCGTCCCGGAGGGCGCGGCGTGCGCACGCTGGGGACGAGGTCGCCGCCGCTGTACATGTCGGCGAGAACGGGCGACGCCACGGTGCGCGGGGTCGCGTGCGCCTCGCGCCGGAGGCGCCGCAGGAGGATCGGGTGGTCGCGCCGCACCAGCCGCCATCGCGGCGGGCCCTCCGGGACGCGCACGAACGAGCGCCAGTGGCTGATCACCTCGATATCGGCGTCGTCGACGTCGAGGAGTAGCGGCGTCCCGGTGCGGTCGCGCAGGCGGAGGGCGACACCGAACGAGTCCGGCAGCGGCTTGACCGCGACGAGCAGGTCGGCTCTCGCGGCGAGCTCGACGAGGTCGTGCGGGAGCGCGTGGACGTCGTCGAAGGCGCGGCAGCGCGCCGCGAACGCGCTGTCACGGAGCGGGGCCCATACGCCGGAGCGGCCGGGCCCTGCGATCGTGACGTCCCACCCGAGGTGTTCGGTGAGGAGCCAGAGCGAGTAGTTGCGGCCGAGCGCGTTCTTGGCGAGGTCGACGTTCAGGAAGAGGATGCGCATCCTGCCTATCATCGCGGTGACCCGAGGCTCGACGGGGGGAGGCAATGGGACTGCGAGCGGCGATGTCCTCGGCGACTAGCTTCTATCTGCCGTGGGTCCACAGCGGCAGGTCTCCCGGCGGCGTGCCGCTCCCGCCCCGCCGTCTCAGGATGGGAGGCGAGCACTTCGCGTCCGATGCCGACTTCGTCGCCGCCGGCATCCGCGACGTCAACCGGCTGGTCGCGCGGGCCGGCCTGGGCTCGGCTTCGCGGTTGCTCGACTGGGGGTGCGGGGCCGGCCGGCTCGCGGTTGGCGTCTGCGAGCGCTTCGGGCGGATCGCCGAGTACCACGGCGTCGAGGTGCAGAGACGGCTCGTGAGGTGGGCACAGAGGCACATCGGGAGCCGCCCCGGGTTCCGCTTCACGTTCGCCGACCAGATGAACGCGCGCTACAACCCAGCGGGTCGCCCGGAGCGAGCGATCCCCGCGGCGTCGGCGGCGTACGACGTCTTCTACGCCTACTCGGTGTTCTCGCATCTCACCGGCGTCGAGGCGACCGGCTACCTCACCGAGGTCCACCGGCTGCTGCGTCCGGGCGGGCGCGCGTTCATCACCGCGTTCGTGGAAGAGGGTGTAGAGGACGAGGTCCAGAACCCGCCGGGCTACGGCCCGCTGGCGTGGACGGGCCCGCTCCACTGCGTCCGCTTCTCTCGTTCCTACTTCGAGGACGCGATCGCCGCGGCGGGGCTGACCATCGGAGAGTTCGACCACGGTCGGGAGACCGATGGGCAGTCGTCCTACGTTCTGGTGGCCGACGCGTATCGGGCCGCCTGATCTGCGGGGCGCAACGAACGCGGAGATATCCTCGGACGGTGCTCGAGGAGACCTGCCCGTGGACCCGCTGACCGACCGGCCGGCAGCGGCACACGACCCTCCTTCGGACCCTCCGGCGGTCCCGACGCAGCCTCGCCGGGCGGACGACCTCTACCTCGATCTGCTCAAGAAGTGCCTGACGCGCTCGATCTTCGGCGAATCGGTCGCGCCGATCCAGGCCCCGCGCGGTCTGGCTAAGCGCGCGGCCGCGGCGGTCCTCACCAAGGGCCTCGGGACGATCGGGCTGGTCCCGATGAAGAAGGCTCCGTTCGATGTGGTGCGGAGGCGAGAAGGGCGCGACCGACCGCTGGACGCCGAGACGATGATCGGGATGCACCGGCTCGACAACCTGGAGCACTGCATCAAGCGGGTCGTGGAGGACCGGGTCCCCGGTGACCTCATCGAGACGGGCGTGTGGCGCGGGGGAGCCGCGATCTTCATGCGCGCGGTCCTCGAGGTCTGCGGCGACGGCGAGCGATGTGTCTGGCTCGCCGATTCGTTCGCCGGTTTGCCCCGGCCAGATCCGCGCTATCCCGCCGACGCGGGCGATAGGCACTGGGTCAACCCCAACCTAGCGATCCCCGTGGACGAGGTGAAAGAGAACTTCCGGCGGTATGGCTTGCTGGACGAGCGGGTCAGGTTCCTGATCGGATGGTTCAAGGACACGCTGCCGTCGGTGCCCGCGGAGCGGTTCGCGGTCGTTCGGCTCGACGGCGACATGTACCAGTCGACCATCGAGGGGCTGGAGTCGCTTTACCCCAAGTTGTCGCCGGGGGGATTCCTGATCGTCGACGACTACGGGGCGATCCCCGCGTGCCGGCAGGCGGTGACCGATTACCGTGGGGAGCACGGGATCACCGAGCCGATCGAGAAGATCGACTGGGGAGGCGTCTTCTGGCGCAAGAGCGCCCCTGCGGCCGTCACCGGCTGAGGAGGCGGCCGCGCCGAGGGGATGTGGGGTCAGACCGAGGGCCGCCCGGTGGGGTAGTAGTTGAAGCCGGCCCCGGCCATCACCCGAGGGTCGAACACGTTCCGCCCGTCCACGATGACCGGGTAGAGCATCGCGGTCTTGATCCGTTCGAGGTCGAGGCCGGCGAGCTCGGGCCACTGCGTACAAACGACCGCGCAGTGGGCTCCGGCAACCGCTTCGTAGGGATCGGGCGCCAGCTCCAGCTGGGGAACCTCGTCCTTGGCGTTGGATCCTGCTTTCGGGTCGTAGCCGATCACCGTCGCGCCCGCGGCCAGGAGCTTGCGGGCGAGAGCCAGGGCGGGCGAGAGCCGAACGCTGTCTGTGCCCGGCTTGAACGCGAGACCGAGCAGAGTGACGGTTTTCCCCTCGACGTTCCACAGCGCTTCGGTGATGGTGGCGAAGGCCGTCTCGATCGCCTCGTCGTTGATGCGCCCTATCTCGCGCAGCAGCCGGAAGTCGTAATTGAGCTGGGACGCCACGCGCTCGAATGCCTGAAGGTCTTTGGGGAGGCTGTAGCCGCCGTAGCCGAGCCCCGCGTTCAGGAAGTTCCGCCCGATCCGGGCGTCGACGCCCATCACGTCGGCGACCGCGACGACGTCGGCTCCCGATCTCTCGCACAGGCGCGCGAGCGCGTTCACGTAGGAGATCTTCAGCGCGAGGAAGGCATTGCACGCGTGCTTAGCGAGCTCAGCCGTCGGGATGTCAGTCTCGATCAGGGGAATGCCGTCGCCGACGATCGGCCGGTAGACCTCCCGAAGCACCTCGAAGGCGTGCTCCGATCCCGCTCCCACGAGGACCCGGACGGGACGGAGCGCATCGTCTAAAGCCTTGCCCCCGCGCAGGAACTCCGGGTTGGAGGCGACCTCGATATGGCCCTCGAGGTCGGGCCGTTCGCGCGTCAGGGTTCGGGAGAGCATCCGGGAGGCGCCTGTAGGCACGGTTGACCTCGTGACTATGACGGCGGGGCCGGTGAGGCCGCGGGCTACAGCGCGCACGGCCCGCTCGACCTCCACCAGGTTCGCCTCCCCGGTATCGCGCAGCGGCGTCCCGACGCAGATGAACACGACCTCGGCGCCGGCTACCGCCTCGGCGGTATCGGGAGTGAACCGGATCCGGCCGCTGTCGAGGCCCTCGCGCAGGAGGTCGTCCAAGCCCGGTTCGAAGATCGGCGGCTTGCCCTGCTGGAGGAGCTGGACCTTCTCCTCGTCCGCATCGGTACCGATCACGTCGTGGCCGACGGCCGCCATCGAGACGCACGTCACGAGGCCCACGCGGCCGGTGCCGATCACCGCGAGCTGCATCTACGTTCCCTCTCCAGCCGAACTGCGGCCATATCGTAAGGCCGCCCTGGGGCGGCGGAACGACGGACGAAGGTGGGCCGTCAGGCGGTCACGCGGGGGGTGGCCGTGCCCGCGGCAGGACCCGAGCTCCTCTGCCACAGGTGCCACCCCGACAGGAACGCCCACGCCGTGATTATCAGGGCGCCGATCGTGAAGATCACGTTCGTCAACAGGTTGGACGGCCCGTTCAGGTATTGCAGCGTGCCGACCACCATGTTGAGCGCTCCGCCGCCGATGGCGAGGTAGGCGAGCCACGCCGGGAAGCGTCCGCTCCACAGTTGGGCGAGGCCCACCAGGAGTGGGGTGAGGCCGAGGAACGACCCGATCAAGCCGGTGAACAGCGCCAGCGAGACCTGGGCAACCGCCTCGGCTCCTCCACCTCCGCCCCGTCCTCCGCCGGCCGCGGCCCAATCGTCGGCGACCGCTTTCATCGCCATCCCGTCGACCGCGACGGTTACGAACGCGACCGTGAGCCCGCCAACGACGCTGGCACGCGCGATCCGGCCCCACGTCGTGCCGGCGCCGACGTCGAGGTAGCTGGCGACCGACAAGAGGCCGACCGACAGGAACGCGAGGCTGAACGCCAGCACGAGGTGATCGACCAGCCAGATGTCACTGTCGGCGACGAGACGGAGCTCGCCCCTGATGTTCTCGACGTCGTCCGAGCGGGGGTGGAGCAGGTTGCCGATCAGGCTGAGGACCGCCCCGATCATCGCCGCGGCGCCGCCCCAGCGCATCGCCTGCCTCTCGTCCCATCCCCCTCGACCCACGACCCCGGTCCGGACCGCCATGTCCGCCTCCCTCCGTGTGAGCTCGCGTCTATGGATACCTAAGACCTTTCTAGGGCCCGATGTCCACTACCAGGCGAGGGCCCACCCAGGAGGCGACCGGGCGATCTCATGCCGGGTTGGACGAGCCCGTGACGCCGGAGGTGTCCGGTGCCCGTCCGAACAGCTGTTCGGCCAACCGCAGGGTCATGACGTGGACCTGCTGGGCGATGCGGCTCTGGACATCGCGCGGTTCGCCTATCGGGTCGCGGATCTCCTCTACGAGGGGCCGCTGTTCCCGCTCTCGCCGGTCGTCGGCCTGCCCGACCAGCGAGCGTGCTCGGGCAACCGGGTCCGTCTCGCTGCCGTGGGCACCGTCGAGGAGCCGGAGCAGCTCGGGGAGCGTGAAGGTCACGCGGCGCGGCGCGCGCGCCTCGATCACCGCGCCGGCGACGTGTTGCAGCTCGAAGCCGATGACCAGGTCGGCGCTGCTGAGGTCGGCGCCGTGGATACATGCGCTGGCATGCGCTGACAGGTCCAACCCGAGATCGGACGCGGCGGTTGCGACATCCGGCAGCGGACGAGCGCCATCGAGGTCCAGCAGCCCTGCGGACGACACCGTGATGGGAAGCCCTTCAGTGGCCGCACGCATGGTGTATTCGGCAACGGGGCTGCGGGCCCGGTTCCCGGTGCAGATGAAGGAGATGTGGAACCGCTCGGTCACGACCACGCGGCGCGCGCCCATTCCACGGTCCGCTCGAGTCCTTCCTCCAGTCCGACCTCAGGTTCCCAGCCCAGGAGATCCTTCGCGCGCGTGATGTCGGGTCTGCGCCTCTCCGGGTCGTCCACCGGCCGTTCGACGAAGACGATCTCGGCCTCGGCGGCGAGGAGCGACCGGATCAGCTCGGCGATCTGGAGCACCGTGACCTCGCGGGGATTGCCGAGGTTCACCGGCCCGCGCACGTCCGAGCGCGCCAGGCGGACGATGCCCTCGACGAGATCGTCGACGTAGCACAGGGACCGGGTCTGGCTCCCGTCGCCATGGACGGTGATCGGTCGCCCGGAGAGCGCTTGGTCGATGAAGGTCGGCACCGCGCGCCCGTCCCTGGTCCGCATCCGGGGACCATGGGTGTTGAAGATGCGGGCGATCCGCACGTCGAGGTCGAACTCGCGCTCGAACGACGCCGCTATCGCCTCGCCGAACCGTTTGGCCTCGTCGTAGACGCTCCGCGGCCCGATGGGGTTGACGTTGCCCCAGTAGTCCTCCGTCTGCGGATGCACCAGAGGGTCGCCGTACACCTCTGACGTCGATGCATAGAGGAAGGTCGCGTCTTTGGCGCGTGCGAGTTGCAGGGCGTTGTAGCTCCCCGCCGAGCTGACCAGCATGGTCTCGATCGGGTAGCGGTAGTAGTCGACCGGCGACGCCGGTGACGCCATGTGCATGATCAGGTTCACGGGTCCCTCGACGTCGAGAGCTTCACTGACGTCACCGCGACGGAACTCGAACCCGTCGGCATCCATCACGGAGGCGAGGTTGTGCTCGTTCCCGGTGATCAGGGAGTCCACGCACACGACCTCGTCCCCGTCCGCGAGCAGACGCTCGCACACGTGGGAGGCCACGAAGCCGGCGCCTCCCGTGACGACTACTCGACTCACGGAGTGTTCAGGATGACGGGCGACCCATGGGTATGTAGGTGAACCCGGCCCCGACCATCACTTCGGGGTCCAAAAGGTTCCGCCCGTCCACCAGCACCGGGTGCGCCATCGCCGCCTTCAGGCGTTCGAGGTCCAGCAGCCGGAACTCATCCCACTCGGTGCACAGGACGATGCAATGGGCTCCCGCGGCCGCCTCGTAGGGGTCCGGCGCGATGTCGAGATCGGGGAGGTCGGCCTTGGCATTGGGTGCAGCTTCGGGGTCGTAGCCGATCACCGTTGCGCCCGCCTCCAGCAGCTTCCGTGCGAGGACGAGCGCGGGAGACAGCCGCACGTCGTCGGTCTGCGGCTTGAACGCGAGCCCGAGCAGGGTGATCGTCTTGCCCTCGATGTTCCAGACCGCATCGGTCACCTTGTCGTAGGCCGCGACGACCGCCTCGTGGTTGATGCGAGCGATCTCCCGGAGTAGCGGGAAGTCGTAGTGAAGCGTGCGAGCGAGGCGTTCGAAGGCCTGGAGGTCCTTGGGGAAGCAGTAGCCGCCGTAGCCCAGCCCGGCGTTCAGGTAGTCCCGGCCGATCCTCGCATCCGCTCCCATCACGTCCGCCACAGCGACGACGTCGGCTCCCGATCGCTCGCACAGGCGGGCGAGCGCGTTGGCGTAGGAGATCTTCAGCGCCAGGAAGGCGTTGCAGGCGTGCTTGGCGAGCTCGGCTGTCTGGATGTCGGTCTCGATCAGGGGAGCGCCGGCGTCGACCATCGGCCGGTAAACCTCGCGAAGGACCTCGAAGGCGCGTTCCGCGGTCGCACCGATCAGGATCCGATCGGGGTGGAGGGCGTCCTCGACCGCTTTTCCCTCGCGCAGGAACTCGGGGTTGGACGCCACCTCGATCCGGTCGGCGAGGTCGGGTCGCTCACGCGTCAGGGCCCGGGCGAGCCGCGTCGAAGTGCCGGCGGGGACGGTCGACTTCTCGACGACCACCGCCGGGCCGGTGAGGCCGCGGGCCACGGCGCGGGCGGCCTGCTCCACCGCCACCAGGTTCGCTTCTCCGCTCTCCCGAGGGGGTGTCCCCACGCAGATGAAGACGACGTCTGCGCCGGCGACCGCCTCGGCGGTCTCGGGCGTGAAGCGGAGGCGGCCGTTCCCGAGCCCTGAGCGCAGCAGATCCTCGAGGCCGGGCTCGAAGAAGGGCGCTCGGGCCTGCTGGAGGAGCTGGATCTTCTCGGGGTCGGCGTCCGTGCCCACCACGTCGTGTCCGACGGCGGCCATCGAGACGCAGGTGACGAGGCCGACGTGGCCCGTTCCGATCACCGCGATGCGCATCCACATCTCCCTGCCACGCCCTGAGTTGGCCACATCGTAAGCCGGACCCGCCGCCCCACGTGGGTGCGTTCAGCTCCTGAGCCTCAACTCTTCCCATGTGCCAAGATCT
>JBHENN010000123.1:0-71607 GCA_046262015.1 Actinomycetota bacterium
GTCCGGGTCGACCACTTCTTCGATGTAGTGGTCCTCGATGATGTGCGCACCACCCGGCTGGTGGTCGCACTCGAACATCATGATCGTGCCGAGCTCCGTCATACCTGCGGTATCGCCCGCCTTGGCACCCCATTGCTCTTCGATCAACTTCTTTGTTGCAGGGATGGATCCGGCGGGCTCACCGGACAAGATCAATCGCTCGACGGGACTCCTCGCGAGGTCGATACCCATTGCCCGAGCCTCTTGGGCCATCCTCATCGCGTACGTCGGCGTCGAACAAACCACCGTTGCCTTCATGTCTAGGATCTGGTTGACCCGAGCCTCTGTGGTCATGTTGCCCCCCGGCAGGACGAGGCAGCCGATCTTTTCGCACGCGTAATGCGCGCCCCAGAAGCCGACGAACGTGCCGTAACTGAATGCGAAGAAGACCCTGTCCGCGGGGCGAACGCCGAATCCCCAGAACCCGTAACACCACATCTCGGCGATCCACTCCCAATCCTTCATCGAATCCAGCACCCTGATCGGCGTCTTACCGGTCGTACCGGAGGTCAGGTGATAGCGGATGGCCACGTCTTCGGGCGCCGCGAGGATCGGCCCATACGGCGGATGATCGATCTGACCCTGCATCCACTCGTCGCGCGTCATGAATGGGACACGCTTGAGATCGTCCAACGAGTTGATCGACTCTGCGTTCACGCCCGCTGTGGCGAAACGCTTCGAGTGATAAGGGACCTGGGAACCGGCCCACTCCACCACGCTCTTCAATTTTCGCACCTGCAAAGCTTCCAGCTCGGCGCGCTCCATCGTCTCATGACGCGGGTTCCAGAACGGGGACTCCGTTGTCACCGCTGCTCCTCCTCGACGTTCGGCCGGGCCTAAACTAGTACGGTCACCCTCGATGGGCCACACCGACCTTCCTCACTCGATGCCCCCTGATGCGCGCGACAAGCTCACGGCCACCAGACACCTGGCAGATGAGGAGCTGGCACCGATCGCATCGCGAGGCGAGGCCGGCCGCGTCAATCGCCCCTTGATCCGTGCCCTCGGCGAGCTGGGCGTCCTGTCCGAGATCTTCCCGCCCGAGGGATCGGTTTCGGCGGTGACGTTGTGTCTGCTCAGGGAAGGCCTCGCCGGCGGATCGACCGACGCCGAGACTGCGTTGGCCCTACAAGGGCTCGGGAGTTATCCGATCCTGGTGTCGGGATCGCGCGAGTTGCAGGGGCGTTGGATCCCGAGGGTCAGGCGAGGTGAGGCCGTGGCGGCCTTCGCACTCACCGAGCCCGAGGGCGGCTCGGACGCGGGTGCATTGAGCCTGGTCGCGGACAAGGTTGACGGCGGTTACCGGCTATCCGGGACGAAGACGTGGATCTCGAATGCTCCCGATGCAGACGTGTATTCGATCTTCGCTCGTACCTCCCCCAAAGGTGTTGGCGGCATCACGGCGTTCGTTCTGCCCGGCGACAGCAAAGGCGTCTCGGGCGAACCTCTCGATCTCCTGGGCCCGCACCCCATCGGCAGGCTCGAGCTCGATGGGGTGTTCGTGCCCGACGATCATGTTTTGGGTGAAGTCGATCGGGGCTTTTCGGTTGCGATGCGTACGCTGGACCTCTTCCGTCCGAGCGTCGGCGCGTTCGCGGTGGGGATGGCGCAGTTAGCGCTGGATATGGCGATCGATCACGCCGGACAGAGGAGATCGTTCGGCAAGCCGCTTCGCGATTTTCAGGCGGTGAGCCACAAGTTGTCCGACGCCGCGGCGCGCACAAAAGCAGCTCGGCTCCTCGTTTACGACGCCGCCGCGCGCTACGACGCAGGCGAACGCGTTACGAAGGCAGCTGCGATCGCCAAGCTGTACGCGACCGAAACCGCGCAGTGGGTGATCGACGCCGCTCTGCAGATACATGGGGCGGCCGGACTGGAGCGAGGGCACATCCTCGAGCACCTCTATCGCGATGTGCGTGCAACGCGCATCTACGAGGGAACGTCCGAGATCCAGCGCGAGATCATCGCGCGCGAGCTCTACCGCTAGGGAACTACGGCGATACAGACGAGCTCAACCAGAGCGGCGGGGTCCAACAGACCGCTTACCTCGAACAGTGCGCTCGCGGGGTAGTGGCGTCCGAAATGCGCGCGATACACAGGGGCGAGATCGTCGAGTGCGTTCCTGTAAGCAGCCAGATCGGTGATGTAGATCTGCATCGAGACGAGATGCTCTGGCTGCGCCCCCGCGGCCGCCAGCGCGGTGGCGACATTAGAGGCCGCTTGCGCGAACTGCTCGACGATCCCGTCGCCGACGACGGCGCCGCTCACATCGTGCGCCGTCTGACCGCCGAGATAGATGGTGCGGCCGGGGGAAGCCACAACCGCGTGCGAGAACCCGATGGGCGCAGTGAGGGTCTCGGGGTTCAGGATGTCGTGCGGTGTAGTCACTTGCCCGTCCAGTGAGGTTTGCGCCCCTCAATGAACGCCTCGTAGAACTCCGCGTGGTCCGCGGTCGTCATGAGCAGGGCCTGCGTCGTGGCCTCGAGCTCGAGAGCGCCGGCGAGATCCATGTCGAGTTCGCGGGACAGGAGCCTCTTCGTGTTCGCGTAGGCCAGGCTGGGACCCTCCGCCAAGGATCGCGCCAATCCCTCTGTCGCCGACCCCAACTCGGAGTCGTCAACGACCCGATGAGCAAGACCTAGGGCGTTGATCGTTGCGGCATCGATCGATTCCCCGAGCATCAACAACTCGGTCGCCTTCGATAGTCCGACCATACGCGGCAACAGGTAGGCCGATCCCATGTCCGCTCCGGCCAGCCCGACCTTCGTGAAGAGGAATGCGAACGACGCCGACCGAGCGAGCACTCGGAAATCGGCAGCCAGAGCGATAACGGATCCTGCTCCTGCCGCGATGCCGTTGATCGACGCGATGACGGGTAACGGACACTCACGCATGTTCTGCACGACCGCGCCCGTCATCCTGGTGAACTCGAGCAGCCGGTCCTGGTCACTCTTTAGGAGCTCGCCGATGATCTCGTGGACGTCACCCCCCGAACAGAATCCGCGCCCTTCGCCGGTGATGACCAGCACCTTCGCGTCGTCCCGTTGCGGCAGTTCCCTCAGTAGGTCCCGGAGGTCGGCGTAGACCTCGAAGGTCAACGCGTTCAGCTGGTCCGGCCGGTCAAACGTAATCGTCGCGACGGCGTCGGCAACGTCCAAGCGGAAGTGCTTCCACTTGTCGCCAGGACGCGAGCTGCCGGTGAAGGGTGCCAAGATTGTCTTACCTTAGGCCTTTGTCCAGCGCTGCGGATGGAGGGAGCACGCTCTGAACGTGGGGATCGGGTTGCCGAACGCCGTCCCGGGAACCCCCGCCGGCTTGCTCGTCGATTGGGCACAAAAGGCGGAGGCCGGTCCGTTCTCGAGCGTCGGAGTGGTGGATCGGGTCGTATACGAATGTCACGACCCCCTTGCCACCCTCGCGGCGGTCGCTTCAGCGACGAACCGGATCGGTCTCGGGACGATGGTCTTGATCGGGCCGTTGCGCGGCAACTCGGACTTGGCGAGCGAGGCCGCGGCGATCGACGCTGCCTCGGGAGGGCGGTTGACGCTGGGACTCGCGGTCGGAGCTCGGTCCGAGGACTACAACGCGCTTGGAGTTCCAACTAAGGGCCGCGGCGATCGGTTGACGGAACAGTTGCTCGATCTTCGGCTGTCGTGGGAGCGCGAAGGGAACGCGGGGACGACCCGCGGACCTCGGCTATTGGTCGGGGGCTCGAGCGACCTGACCTTTCTGCGAGCAGCTCGCTACGCCGACGGCTACGTCCATGGCGGCGGGCCACCTCGAACATTCGTACGCGCCGCGGACACCGCTCGCACCGCATGGAGCGAGCTCGCTCGCACCGGGTCGCCCGAACTATGGGCGCAGGGGTACTTCGCCCTTGGCGATCCTGGAACCGTCGAGAGAGGCCGTGATTACATGCGCGACTACTACGCGTTCACCGGACCTTTCGCCGCGCGCATCGCCGAGGGCATGCTCGCAACACCTCAGGCGATCGCGCAGTTCGTGCGCGGCTACGCGGAGGCTGGGTGCCACGAGCTTGTGTTGTTCCCTGCAGTAGCAGAGCTCGACCAGATCGATCTGCTCGCTCGAGCGCTGGCTGAGGTCTGATGGAGGTCACGGTGGTAGGTGGCGGACCGGCCGGCCTCTACTTCTCGCTGCTCGTAAAGAAGGCCTCGCCGCAACACGATATCCGTGTCTACGAGCGCAACCCGGAGGGCGCGACCTACGGGTGGGGGGTCGTGTTCTCGGATCGCACGCTGACGTCATTCCGTGAGGCCGACTTCGCGACCTACTCAGACATCGCCGACAACTTCATCATCTGGGACTCGATCGACGTGTCCTACAGGGATGAAGTCGTGCGTTGCGGGGGACAGGTGTTCTCCGGCATCTCGCGCAGGGTCCTTCTATCGATCCTGCACGCGCGCTGTCTCGAACTCGGCGTCGAGATCGAACACGAGCGCGAGATCACCGACCCGAATGAAGTGGAAGGTGACCTCATCGTTGCTGCCGACGGGGTTAGAAGCGTCTTGCGGGAAACCCACGCCGACAAGTTCCGTCCGCGCTCCAGTGCAGGACGATCCCGCTACATATGGTTCGGCACCGATCGGACCTTCGACTCATTCACGTTCGCCTTTCACGCAACTCCGGACGGATTCTTCCAGGCCCACGCATATCCCTTCGACGGGCAAGCGAGCACCTTCATCGTGGAGTGCGACGAGGATTCCTGGAAGAAGGGAGGTCTCGATCAGGCCACCGAGGCCGAGAGCATCACCTACTGCGAAGAGCTATTCGCACCAGAGCTGCGCGGTCATGAACTTCGTTCGAACAACTCGAAGTGGACCTCGTTCGAGACTCTCAAGAACAAGAAGTGGCATCACGCGAATGTCGTGTTGGTCGGGGACGCCGCTCATACGGCCCACTTCTCGATCGGGTCGGGCACGAAGCTCGCGATGGAGGACTCGATCGCGCTCGCCACAGCCTTACACACGAAGGGCTCTGTACAAGCAGCGCTCAACGAGTATCAGCTCGACCGCAGACCTCGCGTCGAACGTTTCCAGGAGGCCGCGCGTCAGAGCCAGACCTACTTCGAGAACACTCGCCTCTACCAGCACATGGAGCCACTGCAGTTCGCATTCCACCTCTTGTCGCGCAGCGGTCGGATCGACTACGACGATCTGCGCTTGCGCGATCGCCACTTCGTGGGTGCGGTGGACCGGTGGTTCGCTGCAAGAGCCGCCGGTCGTGAGTCACTGCCCGCTGTCGCGACCCCCCCGACGTTCGCCCCAATCCGACTCGGTGCAACGACGATCCCGAACCGCATCGCAACGACCGTTTCGCGTCCGATGGAGCTCGAGACAGCGGCTCGCTCAGGACCGGGACTCGTTTTCACCGGTTTCGTTGCCGTCTCCGAGCACGGTCGGATCACTCCCGAAACCCCGGGCATGTATGACGAGGAGCACGCCACCGAGTGGCGCGGTGCGATCGGCGCGACTTCTGGCGTACGCGTTGCGCTCTCTCTCGGCCACGCGGGCGCGCGTGGGGCGACCAGACCGCGCGCCGACATGGTTGACGTTCCGCTAGCGGAGGTCGACTCTTGGCCGTTGCTTGCTGCCTCCGAGATCCCTTACACGATCCGAAGTGACGTTCCAAGGGCGATGACACCAGGCGACATGGCTGATGTAGCGAGCGACTTCGCGCACGCCGCGCGTCTCGCACGTTCCGCAGGCTTCGATGTCCTCGAGCTCCACATGGGACACGGTTACCTACTCGGTGGCTTCATCTCGCCGCTGACGAACCACCGTCGAGACGACCACGGGGGATCGCTTGAGCGAAGACTGCGGTTCCCGCTCGAGGTCCTCGAAGCCGTCAGGGCCGAGTGGCCGCAAGGGGCGCCTGTGGCAGTGGCGCTCAATGTAAGCGACTGGGCCGCGGGCGGCACCACGCTGGAGGAGGCGGTAGCAGCAGCGTCCGCATTGAAGGGCGGCGGTTGCGATGTGATCCGAGTGCTCGCGGGCCAAACGCTCGCGAAGCACGATCCGCGCTACGACCCGTACTTCCTCACGCACTATGCCGACAGGGTCCGCAACGAGGTCGGGGTAGCCACGGTCGCGACAGGCAACATCACGACGGTCGACCACGCGAACACGATCGTCGCGGGGGGCCGCGCGGATCTGTGCTTGCTCCGAGCCCGGTCGTAATCGTGTGGCACGTGGCGGTGGGCGAGCGGCGAAGTCGTCTGCCGGATCACGTGGCGCCGGAGAGCGAGAGGGGTGGAACCTCAGAAGCTTCTGCGGAGTATCACCAGTATGAAGAAGGCGCTCATGATCGTTTGCTGCGTGACTGCTGCATGTGGGAATCCCGTGGCCCCGCTCGGCGAGTCCCTTGTCGAGCGGACACAGCAGCAGCCGATCGCGGACGTGCTTGAAGTCGTTTGTGACTCAGACGGCACCCGAGTTCAGACGGCTCGCGTCCGTGCCTTTCCAGATGGCGTGCACGCACGCTTCGAAAATCCCGCTGGGGCGACCGAATACTGGATTCGAGCCCTGACCAATCCAGACGACGGGAACCACGGAGGCGAGGTCCCGAACGGCCGGGAGAGGTCGGGCTGGTCCGATGCGCCAGGCAAGTACCTCATCGGCTGCTACCAGAAGGACGAAACCCTTCCCTATCACGAGCCCGACGACCGTTACGCGCGTTACGAGGTGGTCGACATCGACGCGCTGTGGACCCCTTGGGACACGGACTGCGAGGATCCGAAAACCGTTGACGAGCAGCCCCTACCAGAGGCGCGCTCGATCGACGCTGTAGAAACCTGGGTACGCGACCGCTTCGACATCCATGTCGGTGCGCGCGTGCGGCCGGGCTATCCCGAGACGCGGTGGAAGGGCAACCCGTGGGTGATCCGCCACGAAAGCCGCGTGCTCGTCAACTTCCACGCCATGGAGGACAACGGTACGTGGGTGCTGCACAGAGCCGAAGGTTGCACTCCCTGAACTAAGCAGCGTCCAGGCTCGCCCTGACCCATCGTCCCCGCAGCCACCGAGGGGGCCGTGGGCCGACCGCCTAGGCTGTCCAAGTAACGTTCGCCCGTGGAGAATCTTCGGCTGTTGCGGAAAGAAGATGCGGGCGCCGTTGCTGAGCTGTACCGCGAGACCTACGGTGACAACCGGCCGATCGACGCCGAAGAGGTCGCCAGTTGGGTCACGAGCGACGAGCTGAAGCCGGACTGGCTCCGGGTGCTCGAGATCGACGGCCGAATCGTCGGTTACGGCGACATCTGGATCGACAAGGGCGAGATGGCGGTCGAGGTCGCCGCGCCGGGTCACTGGTCAACCTTCTTCGACTGGTTCGAAGAACGAGCGCGCTCCGAGGGAGTCTCTCCGGTACGTGCATTCGTTCCGAAGGACCACGAGCTGGCCGAGATCCTCTCGAAGCGCGGTTACCAGAACTGGCGCTCGGCCTACACGATGCAGATCGAGTTAGGCGAGCAGCCGCCGGACGTTCCCGCGGTCCCTGAAGGCTTCGAGTTCCGTGACTTCCAAGACTCAGATACCGAAATGGTTCGGCTGGCCATGAACGAAGCTTTCGAGAGGGATCCGTTCTTCTACCCCGCAACCCCGGGACACTTCCAGGATTTCTATCGGGGCCAGCGAGGTTTCGATCACTCCCTGTGGGTGCTCGCGTTCGCGGGGGAGGATCTGGCGGGCTTCATCCTTTCCTTCACCGAGCGTTCCGGCGACAAGGAACTCGGATGGGTCGCTTCCCTCGGAGTTCTAGCGCCGTGGCGACGCCGGGGACTGGGTGACGCACTCCTCCGCACATCTTTCCACCGGCTGCACCAGCGGGGTCTTCGCAAGATCGGTCTTGGCGTTGACGCCTCGAACGAAACGAACGCGCTCCACCTCTACGAACGAGCCGGGATGGAGATCCTGAACCAAGCCGACAGCTGGGCGCTAGACATCTGATCCCGTAAGCGAGGGAAGGTGCGATACTGCTCGAAGTGAATGCAGAGGAATCTTCGACTAGCGACCGGTCGTCACTCGGTGAACCCGCTCGACACAAGGGGCGTTCTGACAGTGGCTGAGACGACACCCGGCAGGCGCATGTCGGCTGAGAACGCCACCAAGAAGCTCACGCAAATGGGGACCAAGCGCACCGCCGGGACCTCGAAGGCCTTCACGCCCGAGGAACGAGCCGCGATGAGAGAGCGCGCCAAGGAGCTCAAGGCGGCCGCGAACAGAGCGGAGGGCGAGAAAGCCTTGGTGACGGCGATCGCCAAGATGCCGGAGCCGGACCGCGCTTTAGGCAAGCGACTTCACGAGATCATCAAAGCCACTGCACCGGATCTGGCTCCGAAGACTTGGTACGGCATGCCTGCGTACACCAAAGACGACAAGGTCATCTGCTTCTTCCAACACGCGGACAAGTTCAAAGCCAGGTACGCGACGCTCGGCTTCAACGACACGGCCAACCTGGATCATGGTGACATGTGGCCGACTTCGTTCGCGTTGAAGCAGTTGACCCCCGAAGTAGAAGCAAAGATCGCACGGCTCGTGAAGAAAGCGGTGCGGTGACTTGTGCCCTCGGGGGCGCTGAGGTCGAACAGCTAGGGCGGCTCCGAGGCTATCGGCGTCCGTGAGGTCGCCGCCGCGCCCCCGCTGGCAACCACGACCGCGCCGATCGCGGCGACGTCAAGCGTCGAGAGCGACTGGTCGAGCACGACGAAGCCGGCAAGCGCGGCCAGCGCCGGGTCGAGCGAAACACGTCCTGCCCCCAGAAGGCTCGACGCTGGAAGATGTCCGCGACCTGCTGGGCGAAGAAGGTCTGCTCCCCGGCTGACAAAGCGGGATGCCAGCGCCACTGCTAAGGCAAACGTGCCGGGTGGGAGGGTTACCCAGCCGCAGCCAGATAGATCAAAGCGCTGCCGGTCCCGAGCATCCTCTAACGTGATCCCGTGGAGAGCGTCGTTCCGGTCGTTGTCATCACCGGGACCATCGGGGTCGGCAAGACTACGGTCGCCACCGCGATGTCGGAGATCCTGCACGAGCGAGGGATCCGCCACGGCATCCTGGAGGTTGACTGGCTAGGCGAGGTGTACCCGGCACCCTATCCGGACGATCCATACAGCACGAGCTTTGCGATGCAAAACCTGGCGGCGATCTGGCCCAACTACCTCGAAGTCGGGATCACGAGAGCGATCGTGACGATGACGCTGGAGAACCACCAGGAGCTAGAAGGTCTTAGAACCGCGCTGAGTTCGCCGAACCTCACCGTGGTGCGCCTCGAGGCATCGACCGACACGCGCGCTGCCAGGATCAAGCATCGCGAGCTTGGGAACCTCCTCAACCTCTTCCTCGAGAAGACCGACCCTCTCGCCGCAAAGATGAAGCGTTTCGGGATCGGGGATCTTGTCGTTGACAACGACCACCGCACACCTCAGGAGGTGGCGGAAGAGGTCTTGACCTCGATCGGGTGGATCTAGGGATATCGATCCAGCCGGTGACATCCGGCACCGAGACCCTGCTCCCATGATTGCGATCGTCGCGAGGGTGGGAAAAGATTGAGAATCTCGATAGTCCTGCTCGTGACGAGGAGGAAACCATGGGACGTGGTGAGACGGGCGCACCACCCCTGCTTGAAGCAGTAACAACTGCAGTGAGCCTTCCCGATCGGACGCGAGCGGCCCGAGAGATACGGCCCGTTGTGGAGAAGGTGAGCGATCCAGACTCGACGTACGAGATCCGCTATCTCGCAGCATGCGAACATCAAGCTGCGCGACGTCGCGCGGCGATACGTCGAGGCCTGGAGCAGCGCACCGCCAAGAGATAAGGGAGAGGAGGAGCCCCCCTGACGCGTGACCGGACTCCTTTCGGCGGCAGAGCCCGCAAACAGAAGAGCCTGAAGAGAGGCGAGTCGGAACTCGCCCGCCAGCTCGGACGAGCTGGGATCGTGACCAGACACCCGGTGACGTGGATGGGAGTCACCGCGCTCATGGCCCGGCTGGGCGGGCCGACAGGGCGCCGGGCAGCGAGACGGGGAGCGCTCTGTTACCTGGTAGGAGGGGCGGTAGGCAACCTTCCGAAACCCCTGTTCGGGCGGCCCCAGCCCCGTCACCGGAAAGTCAAGAAACCGCAGATCTTCAGGGGCTCTTTCCCGTCGGGTCACAACGCTGCCGAGGTGGCGTACGTGTTTGGTGCCTCCCAGGAAGCTCCTGCCGCGCTCATCCTTCTTGCACCTATGGCGCTGATCGGGCACTGGTCCCTCGTGAGGGACGGCAAACACTTTGTCAGCGACACGCTTGTTGGGGGAACGATGGGACTGGCGGTTGCGGCCGTGGCAGCCAGGGTCTGGCCGCCCCCGCAGCGCCTGCTGAGCGGTCACCCTCGGAGTAGCGCCGACCTTTCGCTCTCTCGTTCCGAGCCCACGAACTGACCGCGGACGTGCGGGGGGCGAGCGCTAGTCGGCCTTGTGCTCGTTCGGCCTCGACTGCGCACGATCGCGGCGCACGAAGGAGAACGCTCCGTCGGGTTCCAGCACCGCGAACTCGAGCTCGCTGAGGTCACCGATCCCCTGCTCGCGCGCCGCGTCGGTGAGGTCTCCGACCTGGAGGCGATGGGTGCGAAGGACCTCCTCCACGGGTTCACCTTGGTGGAACACGACCGCCGGCACCCCGTACGCGGCCACGTGCACCTTGGTCCACCGGAACCCGAGGTAGGAGATCACAAGCGACCAGAGAGCCATCGTCCCGATCGCCAGGATCGCCCCCGTGATGGAGTAGTCCTCTTGTGTCACGCCCTGCTGGATCAGGTCTCCCATCACCACGACAACGATCAGCTCGAAGGCCGACATCTCCGCTAGTTCGCGCCGTCCGGTGGCACGCGTGAGTATGAGGATCAGGAAGTACATGACCGACGCGCGGATCACGATATCCATCAGGGCGCGAGCCTCGTATCAAAGCTCACCGCGGTTATGGGCGCACCATCGATCTCTAGCTCGACAGTGCCTGGGGTGCCACGGTGTACCGATGGCTGGACGCGCCAGTCGACATGGACCCGGAACACGTCGCCTTCGGGAGGGTCGAACTCCCACACCAGCATCCCCCCATCGACAGCTTCTGCGGACGGCGCGGGATAGACCCCGTTGAGGTCGAACAGCGTGAAGTACTCGTGACTGATCTTGAGAGTTATCGGTGAGTCGAAGCCGCCCTCGTGCCGGACATAGATATCGAACGGCGAAGCCAGACCGGCCCGCGAGAGCTCCGGGTAGCGGACGCGCAGCCCATAACCGGCGCTCTCGGAAGAGACATCCGAATGCCTGAGACCGACCAGGCCGAACAGCGCGCCCACGATCACGAATGCGAATAGCAACACGACGATCCGGCGCGCCCATGCGGTTCGGTGCCAGAACCTCAGAGGAAGGATGGAGGGGCGGGTCGAGTACGACTTGACCAAGTGTTCCCTCCGTCAGCGCTCCGCCGGCGACCGCGCCACCTCTGCAAGCCATCATCGACGCCGAAGAGTGGAGGAGCGCGGCAATCCGGGGCGCTTCGAGGGAACCTGACGCGCACCTCTCTTCCAGATCCTTCCATGGGTTCGCCGACAGCACCCCTGACTACATGTCGCAGGGTGGCGCTACGTTCGCGGCGGTTTCCATCAAGGTCCGCGCCCGGTGCAACCTACGAGCCGGGACTCCGCCAGGTCCTAGATTCCTCTGGAGCTCAGACGCTGGTCGCCTCGTCGGCCGGGGCTTCGTCGTCTCCGATCGGCCACTTCAGCTGGAATTCGACCTCTTCCTCGTCGTCGCCCCGCTCGTGCTCGATGCTGAACTCGGCGCGCACGGGGACGTTGATACGCTCTCCCGCCACCTGGATGCGGAACGGCCCACCCGATTCGAGAGCGTCGGCGAGACGCCGGAGC
The DNA here is from genome assembly GCA_046262015.1 of Actinomycetota bacterium. GTDB lineage: Bacteria > Actinomycetota > CADDZG01 > CADDZG01 > WHSQ01 > JBHENN01. Next base: position 11,955 of record JBHENN010000123.1, read on the forward strand.
TTTGCCACTACCTCGGGTATCGAATACATCCGTTCGACATCCCGCGATCCCTCAGCCACCAGGGTTCTCCTTTCCGTGGACCGATGCGACGAGCAACCGACGTTACAACTCGGCTGTTGCCGACCATCACCCCTGCCGTGCGGATCCGGGGCCCAGGTGCAAGATGGAGCAGATGAGCGATCCTCGCCGCTTCGGCCGGACCCCCATCGCTCTGGCGATGCTCGTCGCGGTCGGCGCCCTCGGCGTGTTCCTCATAGGGCTCGCCGTGAAGCAGAGGAACGCGGACGCGGGCTTCAGCGCACGCGCCGTGGAGGTCGAGGCACGCGTGCTCTCCGCGACCGAGACCCGGGTGCGAAGGAACCCTGCCTCCACGAGGGCGCAGGTGTCGTTCTCGACCCCCGATGAGGTAGCCCCCGCTATCGGCGAGGTGATCGACTGCCCCGAGGCGCGGGTGCCGGTCGATGCAGAGGTCATCCGGGTGCTCTACGACCCCACCAACAGAACCGACATCAGGGTCCCGGGTTGTGTCGACAAGGACTTCAAGCTGTTCCTTGCCCTGGGGATACTCGTGCTGGCGCTGGATGCCGCGATCTTCGCAGCCATCAGGAAAGCACGCCGTACCACGGATCTCCCTGCGCCGGTGGTCGAAGTAACGGACCCAGATGCCGAGCCGATCGTCGTCAAGCAGAAGCAGAGCAGCGTGATCGCGATCTACGGATTCCTCGCGGTCGTCTTTGCGATCGCGCTGGTGCGCGGCCATCTCGGCGCGGAGACGACCACGGGGCGGGTGGTGGGCGACCTCATCTTCGGAGCACTCACGCTCGGATCGATCGCAGCGCTGGTGCGGTTCCAGAAGCGCCCCGGAAGGATTACGGTGGCCCGGGACGTCATCTCCTATTCGCACCGTGGCGCGACCACACCGATCGAGCTGCACCGTACGGGCGATCTCTATATCGGCCGGACCTTTACGGCCTCGGGGATCGCCGCAGCCCACTACCTCAAGGTCGATGGCTCCGACGCGGTCATCTCGTTGGCGGTGTTCGATCGGAACGAGGTTGAAAGAGCATGCCTCGCGATGGGATGGGGCTTCTCCGAGAGGTCGTGATCGCGGGCCCGAGCCTCGGCCGTGCCCAGGGCCGGGTGAAGGCCTATCTCTCGGGTTCCGGCGCGTCCGCATCGATGGCCCCGGTCACGATCGCCGAATTGATCTGGAACGACATCGGTACCGGTCCGCCGGATAGCAGACCGGCGTCGTCCAACCGGCGCAACAACTCCTGATTGGCCTTGTTCTGTTCGTCCCTCGCCCTCGCATCCTCGTCGGGATCGCCGGTGACGGGAAGCATCGTCTGCAGCGTGGGGAGATGTTCGACATCGCCGGACTCATAGATGCGCGCATACGAGTCGCCCCAGATGCGGTGGAACGAGTAGAACTCCAGATATCGCCCCCGGTCATCGGCGGCGTAGACGTAGCGGACCAAGCCCGATCCCTCTCTCTGTCGTACGGCCCCCCGAGATGGACCGATGGGCGGGGGTTCGATGGCCAGGCCCCATCCGGGATGCAGCTCGGCGAGCCTCGCGGCGAGCGCGACCGCGATCGGATCCTTAGCCGGCATCGCGAGAACCAGTCGCCCTGGGGGGATGAGGTGGCTGGTGACTCCACGAGCGGTGCGAGAGTGTCTGCATCCGCAGTTCCTGATATCGCGTTCTTGACGGGTGATGCATGCAAAAGCGATGTCCGGCGCCGCCAGGCTGACGCGTTGAGAGCTTCTTCTCTCCCCGCATCACAGGTTCCTGTACACATCTCGGCGGTGCGCGACCCGCGTCACAAGCAGGCGGCTCGCTTTGTCGTCGACCACATAGACCACGCGATGATCGCCAACTCTGATGCGATACAAGTCCATACCAGAATTCATACCCTTTTTCGTACCGAAACCATGCCCATCTGGGGCCGGCGTCAGGGTGGGTGTCGGTCCCAGGAGGACTGAGGTGGTCGCGGGCCTCTAGAACGTCCTGCGCTCGAGAGTGAAGTCACCGTTGAGGTTCTGGAGCCGCACGTAGTCGACCGCTACCAGGTCGTCGTCGTCGAAGTAGAGAAGCTGTGCGTCGTAGGTCTTGTCCGTCTCGAGCGTCAGGGACTTCAGCCCGGTGGCGCCGGTCGATCCGACCGTAAGGATCCTCGACCCGTCGATCTCCTCGATGCTGCCCTCATGGGTGTGCCCGGCGACAACGACGCCGACCTCTCCGAACGCGTCGCGGCTGAGGATGCTGTCGTGCACCGCAAGGACGTCCGCCGTGGTGCCTTGGAGACCCTCCGCGACTCGAGGGGCCTCGGCGGCGCGGTCCTCGCGCTTCGCGTCCTCTGGGATGGGTGCGGTGGAGTAGGTCGGGTCGGCCCATCCGAATATGTCCACCGAATCGACCGCTGTGCTCGATCCATCGAGCAGCTCGACGTTGTCCAGAGCCGCCAGCCGGCGGAGTGTGCCGGGAGCGTCGTGGTTGCCGCTCACGAAGAGATACGGAACCCTCAGTCGCTCGATCTCACGGGTCATCAGCTCGTCGATCGGTCCGCTCAGCGACGATAGCCCGCCGGTATCGAGAACCGACGACGATATGTCTCCCGTGTCGACCACTGCGTCGGCGTCGAACTCCGCAACGAGCTGACTGATGAAGTCGAACGCGAGGGGGTTGGCGTGGATGTCACTGACGTGAAGGATCACGGTGTCCAGCTGTCGCGGGTCCCGCGCGGGGGCGCCAAGCACGACCATCAGGTCTGACATCCGCCGTGCCGCGATCTCGTAGCGCGAACGTGCTTCGTCGAGGAGCTGGACCCGTTCGCCGACGGCATCGATGACCGCACGCGCCCGGCTGATGGGACCGTTGAACGTGGGATCGTCGAACGCTTCGAGCCGGTAATCGACTGCCGTTCCCGCTAGAACCAGCAAGGCCCCCATACCTCCGACGGCTGCACCCGCCAGCGCTCTCCTCCACCGTCGCTGGAACAACACCAGCGTCGTGATGACGCCCAGAGCGGCCGCTCCCGACAACGTCCGTACCGCGATGCGCCGCGCAAGGATCCCGAGGTCCTGCTCGATCGCCTCGCGGAGCTCGGCTCGCCCCGTCGTCGACGTGGCGAGGTCGGCGAGCCGCTCGACATCGACCTCGTCGATATCGACCTGCAACCGCAGTGGGATCGAATGGGTTCCTGCCGAAACCGTCCCGATCGCGGGGACGCGCACCACCGTTTCCGCGTGCCCCAGCTCGGCCCGAGCCGACACCGCGGTCGGACCGACACCCATCACGACCGGAGGCACAAACATGAGACCGCCCACGGCCGCCGCGACCACGAGCACCCATCCAAGCCCTCGTAACAGGAGAGATGGTCGTTTGAGTCGCCCCGATGCCGCGACGGGCTGGGCGGGCTCCGGCAACATCGTCGTAGCCTGCCAGCTCGGACTTGGATAGGAGTAACCACGGGCGGAGGGCAGCAGAACGGAACCTCGTCCCGATCCCCTGCCGTTGCGGACCCGGGGACCGGGAGCGAGACGTGAGCGACGGCCTCTTGGTCCATACTTGTCCGTCACGACGGCCGACACCGGCAGCGTTGCCCCCGTCAGCTCATCATCGCTCTGACCGCCGATGATCGGGGGCAGCCATCTCGAACCGCATACCTATAGAGGGCCTGCGAGACGACGTCCGCGCCCTGGGCGAGGTCCTGGGCACCGTCCTGCATGAGCAGATGGGTCCCGACATCTTCGAGGCCGTAGAGAACGCGCGCCGTCTCTGCATCCGGTTGCGCCAGCGCTATCACGAGGACGACGAGACGGCGATCCGCGCCGACATCGAGGCGCTCGACGTCGACTCCCTGGTGGAGCTGACGCGCGCGTTCACCATCTATTTCCACCTCATCAACATCGCCGAAGAGCACCATCGCATCCGCGTGTTGCGCCGCCGGGAGGCCGAGCGCCACCCCGCTCCGCGGCACGAGTCAATAGAGGCCGCGGTCCAGGACCTCCACCTGCGCAACGTCCCGTCGGGCGAGGTCGCCGCCTTCCTCGATCGGCTGGACCTGTGGCCCGTGTTCACCGCGCATCCCACCGAGGCGCGCCGGAGAACGGTCCTGCAGCACTTCCGTCGCATCGCCGCCGACGTCAAGCTGCTGAGCGAGGAGCCGGACTCACCGGCGGCTCGCGCCCACTTCGCCGACCGCCTCGCCGAGCACGTCACCGTCTTGTGGCAGACCGAGGAGCTGCGGGCCGACCGTCCCGACCCCCTGCAAGAGGTGCGCAACGGGCTCTACTACTTCGCCGAGTCGGTATACGAGGTGCTGCCGACGATCTATCGCGACCTCCAGGGTGCGCTCGCCCGCTACTACCCGGAGGTGGCCCTGCCGGCCCGTCCCTTCCTGCGGTTCGGCTCGTGGATGGGCGGCGATCGCGACGGCAACCCGGCGGTTACGGCCGACATCACCGAGGCAACGTTGCGGCTGCACCGCGACACGATCCTCGACCTCTACCTGCGCGACGTCGCGGGGCAGCTCGACGCTCTCAGCCCGTCGCGGGTACCGCACATAACGGAGCTGCAGAGCTCGCTCGAGGACGACGAGCGGTCGCATCCCGATATCGTGGCCGCGGCGCGCCGGCGCAACCCGCGTGAGCCCTACCGCCAGAAGCTGTCGATCGTCCTCGCGCGCCTACAGGCAACACGGGCGTCCGAGCCCGATGCGATCGCGGCTGCCTACTCGAGCCCCGACGACCTCGTCGCGGACCTCGAGGCGTTGCAGCGGGCGCTCCTGGCCCAGCGGGGCGAGCGGATCGCCCGCGGCGCCATCCAGGACCTTCTGTGGCGGGCCCGCGCCTTCGGCTTCCACTTGGCCACTCTCGACATCCGCCAAGAGAGTGACTTACACGAGGAGATCGTCGCCGAGCTGCTCGCGGGTAGCTGCTCCGATTACCGCGCCCTGGACGAGGACGCGCGCGTGATGGTGCTCGTCAAGGCGCTGCAGCGTCCTGGCAGCGGGAAGCTGAGCGAGCTCGCCCAGGGCGACGGCGTCGCGGCCCGCACGGCTGGGGTCTTCACGCGTCTGCCCGACTGGCAGCGTTTCTTCGGACCCGACGCGTGCGACTCGTACATCATCAGCCTGACGCGCGGCGTGAGCGACGTCCTCGAGGTCGTGCTGCTCGCCAAGGAGGCCGGCCTCGTCAGGATCGACGGCGAGAGGGTCGAGGCCGATGTCGACATCGTCCCTCTGCTCGAGTCGGTGCACGAGCTTGAGACCGCGGGAGCCATGATCGACGCGCTGCTATCGATCCCTCTCTACCGCAGCCTTCTCAAGGCGCGGCGCGACGAGCAAGAGGTGATGCTCGGCTATTCGGACTCCAACAAGGACGGCGGGTACCTCCCTTCCAACTGGTCTCTCTATAGGGCGCAGCGTGCGATACCCGAGGCGGCGGCTCGGCACGGCGTCGACGTGCGACTGTTCCACGGCCGAGGCGGAGCGATCGGTCGCGGCGGAGGGCCGACCGAACGAGCGATCATGTCGCAGCCCGATGCGGCCAGGAACGGCCGGCTAAAGCTCACCGAGCAAGGGGAGGTCATCTTCTCCCGCTACTCCAACCCGAAGATCGCGCGCCGCTACATGGAGCAGGTCGTCTACTCGATGCTCGGCGGGGGCTTCGGCGGCTCGACCAGGGAGGTGGAGGCGCGCTGGGGCGAGCTGATGGACGAGCTGGCGGATGCGGCGCTCTCCACCTACCGGTCGCTCGTGTTCGACGACCCCGCGCTGGTGTCGTTCTTCCTCGACGCGACGCCGATCCTCGAGGTCGCTCGGCTCAAGATCGGCTCCCGCCCGTCGAGTCGAGGCGCGATCGACGACGTTGCCCGGATCCGCTCCATCCCGTGGGTGTTCTCGTGGACCCAGGCCCGGATGAACCTGCCCGGCTGGTACGGGCTGGGCTCGGCCCTCCTCGACCACATCCAAGGTTCCGAGGACGGAGTCGACGATCTCCGGGAGATGTATTCCACGTGGGCGTTCTTCGCGTCGACCATCGACAACGCCCAGATCAGCCTCATCACCGCCGACATGCGGATCGCGCAGAGGTACGCAGAGCTGGCGGGCCCCCGCGGCGATGCCGTCTTCGAGCGCATCCGCGCCGAATACGACCGAACGGTCGCGGCCGTTCTGCAGGTGACCAGCCAGCAGGACCTACTGGAAGGATCATTGGTCGCGCGGTTGGTCGCGCTACGCAACCCGTACGTCGACCCGATGCACTACGCGCAGATCTCATTGCTGCGCCGCCTGCGCGACGGGCACGCCGACACCGGGGCCACGCGCTCGGCCGTGCTCCAGACGATCAACGGGATCGCCGCGGGCCTCCAGACCACCGGCTGACCACGCTCGGCGGGTAGGCTTCGACCGATGACCAAGACCTCGTGGTGGTCCCGGTTGCGAGACCGACGAAGTGCGGCCGTGGCCCGGCGGGCGCAACGCATCCACGACAGCGGGATCGAGTCCCGCCGAATCCCTAGATCCGTCCCACCGAGCCAGACCCGACCCAACATGGGTCCCGGCGCTGGCGACGGTCCTCCGATAGGCGGCTAACCAAGCCGTACCTCGTCGTCGTTCGGTCCGCCGCTCACTGTCGCGACTTTCCAGGAGAGCGGACCGATCCGAGGACAGCAGAGGCGCTCAGTGAAGGCGCAGACCCTTGACCTTGCGGAAGTGCCTCGCGTTGCGCGTCACAAGCTGGCGACGCGTCAGCAGGGCGGCTGCCGCCACGAGCGCGTCGGGAAGCTTCATGGTCGTGTCTCGGCGGATGCGTCCCGCCTGCTCCGCGATCTCGCGGTCTACGATCAGCTCTTCCAGAGCGTCCAGGAATCGGTCGATTCGAGGTTCGTCGGCGTCTTTCCAGCTGTAGAGCTCGGCCCGGGATACAGAGGTGTACGCGAGATCCTCTCCGGCCGGAAGGGGGCGGACGCCCTCGAGATGGTCGATCAACACATCGGTGTCGTAAAGCAGCCTAGCCATAGCCCCGGTCCCACTCATCGCGACCCGGGACCTCGATGCCCCGTAGCGAGCCGAAGGTCGCATCCAGGTGCGCCTGCAGGTCGGCTCGTCGCGACCGCCGTTTGAGGAACTGGTCGATGGCCTCTCGGATCACGGCAGATTTGGTCACGCCATCGGCGCGGGCGCGTGCCGCTAGGCGTCGATCTTGGTCCTCGTCGAGATAGATCTGGGTCCTACGCATGATGTACGTCATTATACACCGCTAAACCTCGGTCCCACCGGTACAGCGTGGAGTGCTGGTCCCAGAGCTCCAGCCCCGAATCTGGACCGGCTCGCTGCGGCTCGTCCGCACCTGACATCATCGGGATCCGGCGGTCGCTGGGGTTCGGGGACCCGCATCGGTGGGAATAGCCTTTCCCGGCATGGGAACCGTCAAGCAGCACAACGTCAGGATCTTGGGTCCGCCGGATCGACAGCCCATGGTGTTCGCCCGCCGAATGACATCGCGATAGTCGTCGTTCGCATCCCCTAGCGGAGCCGGTCGTGCAGCGGCTCGAGCAGAAGACCGGCTAGGGCCCACAGGAAGAAGTAGTCGGGGCGGATCAGGCCGTGCACGTGCACCCGGGCGTAGTGGTAGTCCCACGGCGCTTCCCCGGTGATGGCACGCAGCAGCGCCCCGCTTGCGTACTCCACGGCGAGGAACCCCGCCCCGTAGACGGCTGCTCGGTGGGCGAGTGGAACCCGACCGCGCATCCCATCGTGCAGCGGCTCGTAGAGGGGAAGGATCAACGCGTAGATCGGGAACATCCAGGGCCTCGTTCGAAGACGCACCTCCCTTCCGCGCGCCTTGTCGTGGAGGGCACTGAACAGGACCTCGAACGCGAAGCCAGCCGCGGAATAGGTCGCTGCGCGTGCCGGCCATCTCATGCCACGTCCCCGGCCTCCGCGTCCTGGCCTTTTCGGACCGACGGGCTGCGCGCCGCTGAGGCGATGCAGGTGATGGACCGCACCCAGCTCTGCCCTTAGGCCTTAACCGGTCTGGCTCAGGGGACAGCGGCGCGGACCAGCGTCAGCAGGGGCCCGGGGACGATCCCCAGGAGAACCGTCACCGCCGCGGTTATGCCCATCGGGATCAGCATGGCGGGCGGGATCGGGCGGCTGCTCCCGCCGGCGCCGTCGCCTGCGGTCAGCGGCGTGCGGACCAGCCTCAGGTAGTAAGTCGCGGCCAGCACTGTCGATGCGGCGAGAACGACCACCGGCAGCCACGCCCTCGCTTCTACCGCCCCCACGAACAGCAGGTACTTGGTGACGAACCCTGCGGTCGGCGGCAGCCCGACGATGGAAGCTGCCCCGATCCCGAGGATGATGACGAGGTGTGGCATGCGCTGAGCCAAGCCCGTGAGCTCCCTCCACGAGGTCGCCCCCGTCGTCGCCGCGATCGCACCCACCGCGAAGAACAAAGTGATCTTGCTTACAGAATGGCCTACCAGGTGGAACATCCCGCCGGTCATCCCCGCGTCGTTGACCAAGGCGACCCCCAGAAGCATGTAGGAGAGCTGGCCGATCGTGGAGTAGGCGAGGATCGGTTTCAGCTTGTCGAGCTGCAGAGCGATGAGCGATGCCACCAGCACCGTGGTCGAGGCGACGATGATCGTGACTAGGTCGAGGCGAAGGGCGACCACGGACGCCGGCCCGAACACCTCGAGAAGCACCCGGAAGAGCGCGAAGACTCCGACGTTGACGACCGCGACCGCATGCAGCAGCGCGCTCACCGGTACGGGCGCCGCCATCGCGGCCGGTAGCCACAGGTGCACCGGGACGAGCGCAGCCTTGGCGATCCCGAACAGGAACAACACGAAGATCGCGACCGGGAGGATGCCGGTGTCACCGGGCCCGAAGAGACCTCCGGGGGTGAACTCGAACGAGCCCGTCTCCACGTACGTGAGGATCACCGCGGGTAGGAAGAGGGCGATCCCGGTTCCGAGCTGATACGTGAGATAGCGGCGTCCCCCCGCCATCGCCTCCTCGCCCCTGGAGAGCACCACCAGCGGGTAGGTCGCGAACGTCATCATCTCGTAGAAGAGGTAGAGAGTGACCAGGTTCCCCGCGAATGCGACACCCGCGGTGCTCGCCAGGGTGAGCGCCACGAACGCGTGGAATCGCCCCCTGGTGGCCGCGTCCGTCGGGAAGTACGCGCCGGCGTAGATCGCCGTCAAGGGCCACAACAGCGTCGCCGTGAGCAGGAGCAGCAACCCGAGCGGATCGACGCGGAGCAGGATCGGCGCATCCGGGAGGAACGGCGCGAGCGTGACCTCGGGACGCTCCCCGTCCATCGCGCCCGGGATCATCAGCGCCACGACGACCGCGGTCGTCACGGCCGCCGCGACCGCCGCGGCGTCGCGCGCCCGAGGGTGCTCCCGCAGTGCGACCACCAGCGCGGCCCCCGCGAGCGGGATCAGGAGCGGCAGCGTCGCGATCACGGGGACGCCACGACGACGCCGGCGAGGCGATCAACGAGGCCGGCCACCGCGGGCCCGGCGGCGTCCAACAGGAGAGAGGGGGCCAGCCCCAGCGTCAGGATGGGGAGCGCCACGGCGAGGGCGATGAGGCTCTCCCGGCGCCCGAGGTCGAGCATCCGGCCCACGACCGGGTCTCTCACGGGCCCGTAGAAGGCGCGCTGCAGCCACACCAGGATGTAGCCCGCGGCCAGGACCACGACGGCTACCGCCGCCAGCGCGGGGACCCCGTAGGCCCGGAAGGCCCCCAGCAGCGCGAGGAACTCTCCGGGGAAGCCGCTGGTTCCCGGCAGCGCCGCTTCCGCGAAGCCGAGGAAGAGCGCGAACGCGGTCAGGGCCGGGGCACGCGCGGCGAGGCCCCCCAGCGCGCCGACGTCGGTCACCCCCAGCCTCTGATGGATGAAGCCGGCCAGCAGCAGGAGCCCGGCCGAGGTGAAGCCCATGCTGATGAGAAGGAAGAGGGCTCCCGAGATCCCCTCCTCGGTCCCGGTCGACAATCCGAGGAGGGCGACGCCGACGTGGCTCACCCCCGCCAACGCGATGAGACGGCGGAGATCGGGCTGGACCAGCGCGGCCAGCCCCCCGTAGAGGATCGCCGCGACCGCGAGCGTGGCGATCAGCCACCTCCACTGCACGAAGGGTCCCGGCAACAACGGGACGATCATGCGGAGGAACGCGTACGCCCCGACCTTGAGCCCACCGAGGAGCATCGCGGCCCCCACCGGACCGTTCTGGAGCACCGGTGGCAGCCAGGAGTGGAGTGGGAACAGGGGCGCCTTGAGGCTGAAGGCGAAGACCATGAGGAAGAAGACGACGGTGCCGAGGCCCGATGGGAGGGGTGTTCCGAGCAGCTCCAGGTAGTCGAACGTCAGCGCTCCTTCTTGCCGCGCGTGGTTGACCGCGAGCAGAACGAGCGCAGCCAGCAGCGCGACCGAGCCCGACAGCATCGCGAGGACGTACTTGGTCGCGGCGTGGCTTCGCTCCGCGCCCGTCCCCCACACCTTGATGAGCATGAAGGTGGGAACCAGCATGAGCTCCCAGAAGACGAAGAAGAGAACGAGATCGAGCGCGGTGAAGATCCCGGCGGACGCAGCCGACAAGGTCAGGATGGCGACGAGGTAGGCCTTCTGGCGATGCGCCACCAGCGTCCGCGTCTGTATCACCGCGATCACCGTCAACAACGCCGTCAACGGCAGGAACGGAGCCGAGAGACCGTCGACCCCGACGTGAACGCTCGCACCGATGGCATCTATCCACGGGATGCGCTCCCTGAACTGGAAGCCGGGGCCCGGCGCGGATGCGACCCGGAGAAAGATCCACGTCGACGTCGCCAGCTCTACCAGCGCGCCGGCGAGGGCGACGCGACGGACCCATCTCATCCGCTTGACGGGGAGGAGGACGGCCGCCACGACGAGCGGCCACAACAGCAGCGCGGAGACGAGTGGGAAACCCCCCTGCAGCTGGTTCACGGCAGCACCTCGCCCACCGCGGGTCCCGGAACGGTCTGCTCGACCCTGTCCTCGAGCCACGCCAAGGGCGGGCGCATCCGGTGGATGAAGGGGCTCGTTCCCAACCCGATCCAGAAGATCAAGACGGTTAGAGTCGCGACGATGACGCGCTCTACGTAGGTGAGGTCGTAGAAGCGCTCGATGGTCTTCTCCTTACCCTCCCCGAGGAACGCGCGCTGGAAGTACCACAACGAGTACGCCGCGGTGAGGAAGACTCCGAGCCCGGCGGCGATCGCAACCCACCAGCCCTGCCGGTAGCCGCCCAGCATCACGAGATGCTCTCCATTGAAGCCGTTGGTCCCGGGAAGCCCGATGCCGGCGATCGCGACGACCAGGAATGCAGCAGTCATCAGTGGGGCGCGCGACACGAGGCCTCCGAGGGTGTCCAGCTCGGGTGGCCCGATGCGCGCCGAGAGGAAGCCGGCGATGAAGAACAGCCCCGCCCCCACGATCCCGAGATTGATCATCTGTAGGAGGGAGCCCTCGAAGCCATCGAGGTTCAGTGTCGCGATCCCCAGCAGCACCACGCCCATGTGGGAGACGCTCGCGAAGCCGAGCAGCCGACGAAGATTCGTCTGGCCGAGTGCGAGGATGGCGCCGTAGACGATGCCGGCCGCGCCCAGAGCCATCAGCGGCACCGCAAGGGCGCGGATGGCGTCGGGGAACATCGGGACGACGAAGCGGATCATCCCGTACGTACCCAGTTTGATCCCGACCAGGAAGACGCTCATCCCTACGATCGGCCCGTGCTCCAGCACCTTCGGAAGCCACGCATGGAACGGGAAGAATGGTGCCTTGACGGCAAGCCCGAGCATGATGAGCAGGAACGGCCACACCTGTTCGTCAGCACCGAGCCCGGGCTCGACCAGACGCGCGAGCTCGAACGACATCCCCCCGTCATGGGCCGCGGCGGCAGCCACGATCCCCACCAGCATGGCCACCGAGGCCGCGCCGACGTAACCGACATAGGAGCGCGCCGCGTCTCGGCGATCCGGTCCCGTGCCCCAGCGGTCGATCAGGAACCAGCTCGGGACGAGCTCTGCTACGAACATCACCCAGAAGACGATGAGGTCCAGGGCGACGAACGCGCCGATCATGGTGGCTTCGAGCGCCAGGATGGCGATCGCGTAACCGCGGGCGGTCCCGGCCATCGGGGGGTCGCCGGGCTCCCGGTGAGCTGGGGTGGTGTGCTCGGAATAGCCGATCACCATGAGCGCAAGCAGTGCGATGAGCGGAAGGAACATCACGCTCATGCCGTCCACCCCGAGATGCCACGACACTCCGGATCCGATCGGCACGCGCTCGACGAATTGCATGTCGGCAATTCCCGCTCGCAGCGCGAGGGCAAGCGCGATCACGCCGGCGAGCTCGATGCCGGCGGCCGCCACAGCGACGCGCGCGGCGAGGTGCGGGTTCTTGATCGCGAGCACCCCGAGCGCCGCTAGGGCAGGGAAGAGAACAAGCACGCTAAGGACCGGGAACCCCGCCTGGTCAGCTGCGAGAAGCTCTCCCGGCATCACGACAGTTGCCCCGCCGCGAGCGCGATCAACAGCACCGCCGCTGCCCCCGCCACCATCGGTCGCGCGAGCAGGGATTCGAGGCGCAGGAACGAGCGCCTAAGCCCCGATCCCGCGCCGCCGACCACGCGTTCCGGACCGAGCTGGAAGACGGCCCGCTCCGCGGTCTCGGTGATGCCTGCAAGAACCCGGGTGAAGCGCTCCAGCACGCTTTCGACCCCATGCTGGAACACGGCCCGTTCGACCGCGCCGGTGAACGTTGCCAGCGCGGTCGTGACCGACCCGTAGAGGCCCGCGCTCGGGCTGGCTACCGCGTTCTCGGCGCCCCCGGCCATGGCGCGCACACCCCGCCTCATCTGGGCGACCGGTCCGGGCGAGGGCGCAGCGGCTTCCCCCGGCGCCGGGGCGAACAGCCACTGGAGCTCGGGTGCCGCCCTATCCGGCCTGGGGTGGTCGGCGAGGTGGGCCCGTAGCCTCGTCTCCCAGCTCTGCGCGGGGGCGGGCCGGGTCTCGGGCAGGAACGCCCCGGTGAGAGGATCGAGGACGCGGCGGTCGAAGCGGTCGATGACGATGCCGGCGCGCATCGTGAGGCCTCCGGCGCCCTGGACCATCTCGTCCAGCAACATCCGGTTGGCGGCGGCCGCGTACAGCCGGCGCGCCGGCCGACTCCAGGTGCCCGCGGTCCTCTCGGGACGGAAGCGGTCGAACAGGCGCGCCACGACGAGGCCGGAGGCGGCGAAGCACAACAGCACGATGACGACGGTGACCATGGCGGGAGTCGCCGCTTCGGAGGGAGCGTCTGAGACCCTCACCGTGGGGGACAGCAGGGATGCGAACCACGAACCTTTAAGCCCACCCGGAAGGATCCGCAGCAGCGCTCCCGCGCCGACCAGGGCGAGAACCACGGCGGCGGCTTGCGCGCCCCGGCGCGCCCTGCCGGCCGGATCGTGGAACGCCACCGCGACGATGCGGGCGGTCGAGAACCACAGCGCGAAGGCCGCTACCGCGCCCAGCGCGAGCACGAGCGTCATCCCGTGTGCCCCGGGACCCGAAACGATCTCCACACCCGCAACGGGCAGTATCGCGACGGCCACCGCGACGAGCCCGAAGAGCACGGCCGCCGCCCTCGCGCTCCCGTTCGGCACCCACTCCTCTCCCGGGGCAGGGCCCCCGTGGAGGTGGTGGAGGATCGAGGGCGCGGTCAAAAAGAGGTTGGTCTTGTAGAACGCGTGGGCGACGAGGTGGAAGATCGCGACCGGATAGAGCCCGAGGCCGCAGAGCATGAGCATCACGCCCAGGTGGGCGTTCGTCGACGCCGCCAGCATGCCCTTGATGTCGACCTGGGTGAGCCCCGTGAGCTGCCCGTAGAGGGCAGTCGCCGCCCCTACCACTCCCACCGCGGCCAACGCGACCGGTGCCTGCTCGAAGATGGGCGCACTGCGCACGATCAGGTAAACGCCCGCGGTGACCATCGTGGCTCCGTGGATGAGAGCGCTCGACGGGGTCGGCCCCTCCATCGCGCGCGCCAGCCAGCCGGCCAGTGGCACCTGCGCCGACTTCCCGGTAGCCCCGGCGAGCAGGCACAGGCCGATCGCGGTCGCGACCCCGGGGGTAAGGCGCGCGCTGAGCGCCTCCCCATAGCCGAGGCCCCCGGCGTGAGCTACCAGCAGGAACAGTCCCACCAGCAGGCCGGCATCGCCGAGCCGGTTGAGGACGAACGCACGCGTGCCCGCTTCGGCAGCCGCGGGTCGGTCCCGGTAGAAGGAGATCAAGAGGTAAGAGCACGCCCCTACGACCTCCCACGCCACGAACAGCAAGAGGAAGTTCTCGGCCAGGACCAGGACCAGCATCGACGAGACGAACAGGGGCAGAACGGTGAAGTAGCGACCGAATCCCTCTTCGTTGTGGAGGTAGTTGACCGAGAACCGGGCGACCAGCCAGCTCAGCCCTGCGACGGTGACCGCCATGGTCCCGGAGAGCGGATCGAGAAGGAAAGCGACGTCCGCACCGACCGGCCCGACGTCGATCCAGCGCCCTACGACCGCCGTGCGCGCGGCGGGATCCGCGAACGCCAGGACGGCTGCGGCCGCCGCTGCGGCCGCGGACAGGCCCACTCCCCACACCGTCGTCCGTGCGAGATGCCGTCCTAGGAACCGGCCTCCCATGAGGCGATCGGCGGTCGCCAACACGGTGGCCAGAAGCGAGCTTCCGGGTATAGCGAGGATCAGAAGATCGGAGCCGGTCAAGGCACCCGCTCGGGTTCTATGCGGGCAGGTGGCAAGAAGTCGGTGTGTCCCGCGTACCAGTCGTAGGACGACGCGACCACCGGCAATTGCGACGGGCCGGCGTCGCGCGCCACGAAACCCTTCCCGGGGCGAAAGAGGTTCATGCTGCCGTCGTCGGGATCGAGGGACACCAGTTGCAGCCATTCGTTGTCGAGCAGCTCGGCGATCGCGGGCTGGGCACCGTAGATCCGCCCGAGCACCGCGGTCGGCGCTTCCACCACGAGCAGCAGGCGCATCGCTTCGTGGATCTCGACCATCTGCTTGGGGAGCCCGGTCCGGAGGTCGCTCATAGCGCCGTCCATCACGCCGATCAAACCGACGACGTTGTGAGGGACCTTCGTGCCACAGCCGAACCGGAGGTTGTCGACACTGGAGAAGTAGTACTCGAGGTTGATACCGGCGCCGACCGGGCCGACCGTCATCAGGATGCGCTCGATGATCGATCCTTCAGGGTCGCCCGCCGGATCGTACGAGATGACGAACGTGCGGCGGTCGAGGAACAGCCCCTGGGTCAAGGCGCGGCGGCCGACGACGGCGACCGCGTTCGTGCAGTGACCCCACTCCGGCCGGACCTGCGAGAGATCCCGCGCTCTCCCCTCTACGTGCTTGAGCGAGCGCGGTACAGACGAGGTCTTGGGAGCCGAGTAGAAGCGGCGACAGCGTTCCCGCGCCGAGCGCGCCCTGGCCTCGTCCAGGTCGCGGGCCAAGGCGCGCCATTCCTCGCGGCGGCCCTCCGGGATGAGATCCACATCGAAGTACGTGATGCCGTCGTGCGCGGTGTTGTGTATCCCGCCGACGAAGTGGGTGTCCGCGGGGATGTCGATGCCCCGCTGTCCCAGCTCGGCGCGCACGCCGGGGTTGTTCGCGAGAGCCGCGAACGCCCGCGCGTTGGGTCCTCCGTGCTTGCCGCCACAGGCACCGCAGTCGTGGGCGGACTCGTGCGGATTGTTCACAGAGGTGGACCCGTGGCCAAGGAACACGATGAGCCGGGCGAAGTTGTGTGTCATCCCGATGTTGCGCAGCTGCGTCTCGACCTTGTCCGCCTGTTCCTTGGGCGTGAACCCGAGCCCGGGAAACTCGTCCTCGTCGACGGTGAGCACGGTCTTCGGCATCGGGATCGCGCCCCGCTCGAGCCGGGCGGTGAGCTGGCCCCACCCCCACGGCGCCAGCACGCGGCCCACCAGGGGGAACGACTGCAGCAGACCCACGAATTGGGTGACGAACAACCCCGACACCATGTTGCGTTTGAGCTCCCAGTAAGAGTCCTCGGCCACCGCGCGCCACGCTCGGCGGCGACGGCGCGCCGCGGCCGCCGTCGCCGCCGCGGGGTCGTCGCGTTCCACCTCCTTGACACGGTTGGCGGGAACCACACCGGCAGGACACAGAGGCGTGACGTGGTGCTCGTCGAAGCCGCTGAAGTCCATGGCGATCCCGAAGAAACCTCCCGAGCCGAAGGTCTCGTACTCCGGATCCATCTCGTCCATAGCGCGGTGGAACGACTCCTCCCGTTCGTCGATACACACCACCACCTGCGCTTTGGGCCGTCGGTCGCGCGTCTGCCACCGCCCCTTGCCCCGGTTGGCGTCGAGCGCGCCCAGGATCTCCTCCCGGTAATGACGCTCGAACGCGGCCAGCCACAGGCTCCGGTGGTCGGGTTCGGGGAAGTCGTCCAGGACGGCGACGAACCGGTCTCGTTCGGCGGCCGTTAGCTCGCGCACCTCGCCGGCCGACCACCCCGCCAACTGAGCCAGACGGAAGAGCCGCCATGCGCCCCGGGCCGTCTCCCGTTCGACGACCACGTCGGGGTCGCTCTCCCAGCTCCAGATCAGGGTGCCGAGCTCGCTCCAGTCCTCCTCGGTGCCGCCCCGACGCTCGAGCACACGCGCGGCCTCGGCCAGGGCTGTGGGAAGCCTGCCGCCTTGGAGCCGTCTCCGGACGAAGTACTCGGAAGGGTGTGCGCGAGCCCAGTGGGCGATCGTGTTCGCATCGACCGCCTCCAGCCCCAGGGACTCGCGGAAGCCGCGCGCCACCAGAGCGGCCTCGAAGGTAAGCCTGATCGCGAGGTACTGCACCAGATCGGCGGGACGGGTGTGCTGCTGCGGGTGGGTGGCGTTGGCTCCCCACCAGCCCACCATCGCCGCCCACCCGGTCAGCCGGGTCGCGGCACGGGCGAGGTAGTCCTCGCGCTGATGAGGCTCGATCCCGAAGCGGTCGAGCTGCTCGAGCAGTGCGTCGGCGGGGTCATCGGGAAGCGCAGCCACGACGGCCGGGAAGCCCGGGACGCCCAACAGCAGAGGCGTGGCGTCGACCTCCGCCATGGTGCGCCAGGCGCGGAACAACCCGATCGTCCTGTCCGGCATCCGCCAGGCAGCTTGCCCCGAGTCGAGGAATGCGCCGCAGACACGGATCATGTAACGGTTCACGAACGGCTCGACGTCCTTTCCGGTGAGCCGGACCAAGATGTCCCCCGCGCTGAGGTCGCGTCCCACGCGGCCGAGCTCGTTCTCGCGAAGCTCATGGGCGGCGGCCGACATCGCCTGCCGCGGGTCGGAGCGAAGCAGCCGGTCGACGGCCGCGCGCGCCTGCGGATCCCATGTCTCCCGCGCGGACGCGCGCAGGGCTGCGAGGCCGAGGGGGCTGCATCCGCCCGCGCGGAGCTCACGGCGCGCGAACCAGGTCGCCGCGGCGCGTTCCCTGGCGGTGGGATCGAAGGCGCTCGTCGCGTCTGTCCTCGCGTCGCGCCTCAGAACGTCGAGCTCGTTCTCCAGAGCCGACTCGATCCGGGCGCGGTCCTCCGGAGGAAGAGGGACCGGGCGGCCGGTTCGGTGGGTGAGCGCGGACACCCCCTCGGCGAGGCGGTCGGAGGCAGCCTCGGGATCGCGCGGACCCAGGGTCCGAACGTCGGTGACGGCGAGGGGATCGGGGTGACCGAACGCCGCTACGCAGGCAACCCAGAGAGATCCGGTGGCGGTCGCCTCGATATCGGCGCGCAGGACCTGCTCGATGTCGGCGAGTCGCCCCGGGGCGTCGAAGTGCCGCCGGGCAACGCTCTCGACGAGCCTCGCCTCGACGCCCAGCCACAGGGCGCGACCCGCGCGGAGGTCACTCCCATCGACCGAGGCGAGGGCACGCGCGACGAGCGCGAGGTAGGCGTCGCGCTGCGACGGCGCCACTCCCATCCGCTCGAGCAGGTGGTCCTCGTCGGCGGGACCGACCACTCCCGCGGCCAGCTCCGCGGCCGCAGCGCGTGTGGTCGCGTGCACGATGTCGAGGCCCAGGACCTCGCCCAGCCAGCCCCCCAGGGTGACATCGCGCCCGACCCGGTTCACCCCGCGGGTCAGCTCGTCGTGCGCTTTCTGGAGCGCCCGCGTGCGCGTCTCGGCGGGAACGTCCGGGAACATGCGGCTAGTGGCATCCCGTTCGCGCGCGAGGAAGACGAACGTGGCCGGATCTGTCTCCACTACCCCGTGGACGAGGTGCAGGCGGCGGATGGTTCCATCGGTGACCGTCTCGCCGCCCACCATGCCGATGACCCGGACGCCGTTTCCGTCCGAGCGCTCCTCTTCCACCGCATCGAGATCGGCATCGGAGATCCGCCCGCGGCGGTAATGGGCCCGGAACGTCTCCACGGACAGATATCCCGATGCTCCGAACAATGCCTCCGCCTGTGCCACCGCATCGTCGAAGGAAAGGTGCTGGAACCCGTGGAGGGTGTTGTGGTGGATGAATGTCTCGATGGGACCCTGCCCGGGAAGCACGTGGGCCAGGTGTGCCACCGTCTCCACCACTCGGTCGCGCTCGGAGAGCCGCTCGGCTCCCGGCGACCGCTGCTCGGCCGCCCTGCTCATGCCAGCCCGGAGATGAGCGTTTCGATCGTTCGGCGAGACATCCCCATAGCGAGGCCGGGGGCCACGCCGAGCAGCACGGTCAACAGCCCGAGGGGCACCGCCGCGACCAACTCGCCGCCCCGCAGGTCGGCCACCCCACTCCACCGGCCGCCCTCATCTTCGGCAAGGATGGAGCCAAGAGCCCGCAGGGTGAAGGTCGCGATGACGAGGATCCCGAAGGCGGCCACCAACACCGCGAGGCCGAAGACCTCGAAGGCTCCTAGGAGCACCTGCACCTCGCTCGGGAACTGTGCCAGTCCCGGGAGCCCCATCGACGCCAGAAGCGCGAGCACCAACAGGCCCCTCAGCACCGGAGCTCTTCGGCCGATGCCTCCCATCTCTGCCAGGTCGTAGGTCTTCGTCCTCTGGTACAGCAACCCCGCCAGCAGGAACAGACCGCCGGTCACGATCCCGTGTGCCACCATCATCAGCATGGCCCCGGCAACCCCCGTCTCGTTGAGGGCGGCCACGCCGAGGACCACGAAGCCCATGTGACTGATCGAGCTGAAGGCGATGAGCGCCTTCAGGTCGGGCTGGCGGAAGGCCAGGAAGCCACCGTAGATGATGTTGACTAGACCCAGGACGAACAACACGGGGACCACCGCTCGTATCCCCTCCGGCAGGATCTCCGCGGCGCGCAGCAGTCCGTACGCGCCCAGCTTCAGCATCACACCGGACAGGACGATGCTTACCGGTGTCGGCGCCTGGACGTGAGCCAGGGGAAGCCACCCGTGAAGCGGGAACAGCGGGATCTTCACCGCGAACCCTGCAAGGAGAGCGAGGAAGGGCGCGACCTGGAACCCCGCCGTCCAGTCGCGGGAAGCGTCCTGAAGCGCGCCCATGTCGAAGGTGTGAGGCTCCGCCGCGAGGTACACGGCGAAGATGCCGATCAACATGAAGATGGAGCCGGCAAGGGTGTAGAGGAAATACGCCATGGTGGCCCTGGCCTTCTGCGGCCCGCCCCACAGACCTATGAGGAAGAACATCGGGACGAGAGCGATCTCCCAGAAGACGTAAAGGAGGAACCAGTCGCGCGCCGCGAACACACCGAGGCAGGAGAACTCCAGGAGGAGCAGCCACGCGTAGAACGCGCGCGGCGCGGTCTCGATCTTGGACGACACCACTGCCACGAACACGAGCAGGGTGCACAGCAGGATGAGTGGCATCGACAACCCATCTACACCCACGGTGTAACTCATCCCAAGCTCGGGGATCCAGGTACGAGAGTCAAGGTACTGAGGCGCGCTCGAAGACGCGTCGAACCCTGCGGCAAGGACGACCGCGCCGGCGAGGACGACCCCAGCGGCCGCCGTAGCCACACCCTTCGCGACCGCCGGTCTTGCCCGAGGCGTCAGCAGCACCGCCGCCAGGCCGGCTATGGGTAGCCAGACGATGATCGAGGTCATGACCGGTGGATCACGAACCGCGCGGTGCTGAGAGCGATGGGGACGCGCTTGCCGAGGCTACGCGCGTGGAGAAGCGATGATCGCCGTCCGGCTTCAGGTGACCGACCCCGACCCGTTCCACGACACCTCCATCGTAGGAGTAGTCAACCTCGAAGTCGTGCAGACGTTCGAGCACGGTGGGGTCGATGTAGTGGACGCCGCTGAAGTCGAATGTGACCTGCTTTCCTCGCGGCATCCCGTCGAGGAGAGAGCGCACGGGGATGAAGTTGTGGAACCCGAGCGCTCCGGTGAAGGCCACGTGTACGCGGTCGCCTTCGTGCCTCACTTCCATCCTCGGCTTCAAGAGGTTCCCCGGCCGGACCCGGCGCACGAGCGCGTGGAGCACGCCCAGAACGATCCCGGTGGCGACACCGATCAGGAGATCTGTTAGCAGCACGGTCAGAGCCGTGACGGTCATCAAGACGAAGTCGACCTTGCCCACGTCGAGAGCGTGCTTGAAGTCCTTGGGATGAGCCAGCTTGAACCCGACCACCATGAGGATGCCGGCCAGAGCGGCAAGGGGGATCTGCTCCAGCACGGTCGGGATCGCGAGGACGAACACGAACAGGAACGTGCCGTGGAAGAAGTTGGACCAGCGCGTCCGCGCTCCGGAGATGATGTTGGCCTTGGACCGCACGACCTCGGCGATCATCGGGAGGCCGCCGATCGCGCTCGACACCATGTTCCCGGCTCCCTTGCCGACCAGCTCTCTGTTCATGTTGGACCGGCGCTTCCACGGGTCGAGCTTGTCAACGGCCTCCGCCGTGAGCAACGACTCCAGGCTGGCCACGAAGACGTAGAGGATCACCCATTTGATGGCCGGCACGGATGTCAGCACCGAGAAGTCCGGGGCCTGGAGCCCATCCAGGAGCCCGCCCCCCAGACTCAGCCGCGGCCCGGCTCCATTCACGAGTGCGATCCCGGTCCCCACAAGCACAGCCACCAGCGGTGCCGGTACCAGTACCCCGATCTTGCCGAGAAGAGGCCACAGGACCATCACCGCGATCGCCGCCACACCGACCAAGGCGGTCGCGGGCACAGGGTCGAGGACGCTGGGGGGGATCTCGGTGAAGATGTGGAGCCCGTGCGCACGCGGGTTCTCGTGGCCCACGACGATGTGGATCTGGCCCGACATGATGATGAGGCCGATGCCGGCGAGCATGCCGTGGACCACCGACAGGGGGAAGAAGCCGGTGAGCACCCCCGCTTTCGCCAGCCCGAGAAGGATCTGGATGCCGCCGGCAACCACGCCCACCGCCAGGGCCCCCTCGAACCCGAGCTCGGTCACCGCGCCGAGGACGATCACGATCATCCCGGCCGCCGGCCCGTTGATGGTGACGTACGAGCCCGAAAGCAGATTGGCGACCGTGCCGGCGACCACTCCCGCGATGACGCCGGCGATCGCAGGCGCCCCCGACGCCAGCGCGATGCCGAGACACAAGGGAAGGGCGATCAAAAAGATGATGAAGCCCGAAAGGATGTCGTAGCGGAAGTTCTCCTTCAGCCCGGACACCCAGTCCTGGGGCGGAACCGGCCTCACCCCACCTGGCTCGACAGCCGTCTCGGCTCCCATGGCTCACCCCCAGCGATCGCCCGGTTGCAGCAAGTCCCCTACTTATAATGAAAATTTCATGAATAGACAACCCCGGTGTCTCCTGCGCTGGTGGGCAGGATGAGGCGATGCGCATCCTGGTGATCGAGGACGAGGACCGGATGCGCCGCGCCCTGCGGCGGGCCCTCGAGGAGGCAGGCTACGCCGTCGACGAGGCCGAGGGGGGTCATGCCGGGCTCTCCCGGGCCCAGAACGAGACCTACGACGCCATCGTCCTCGACCTCCTCCTGCCGGATGTGGACGGCTTCGAGGTCTGCCGTCGCATCCGGCACGGCGAGGTCTGGGCACCGGTACTGATGTTGACCGCGCTCGACGCCGTCGAGGACCGCATCGCGGGCCTCGACGCCGGGGCCGACGACTACCTCGTGAAGCCTTTCGCGATGCGCGAGCTGCTGTCGCGTCTGCGCGCCCTGATCCGGCGGGGGCGGCCGCCCCGACCTGCGGTCCTCAGTTGCGGCAACCTGTCCCTCGATCCCGGCCGGCGCCTCGCTCTCTGGGAGGGCCACGCGATCGATCTATCGCCTCGAGAGTTCTCCCTGCTCGAGCTCTTCCTGCACCACCGCAACGAGGTGCTCGGGAGAGGCCGGATCCTGCGCCACATCTGGGGGGACCGTGCCGACGAGCAAACCTCCAACATCCTCGACGTGTACGTCAAGAACCTGCGCGACAAGATCGACCGGCGCTTCGATGAACGGATGATCGAAACGGTACGGGGGGTCGGGTTCCGGCTCCGCTGCCCGGAAGAGGGATGAACCGCTGGCACGGCCGGGTCCCGGTAACGGTTCGGATGGCCGCCCTGACGGCCCTGTCCGTGCTCCTGGTCGTGTTCGGGGTCGGCACGCTCATCTACAACCAGTTCCGGGCCACCCTTCGGTCTGAGGTCG
Organism: Actinomycetota bacterium; assembly: GCA_046262015.1. Lineage (GTDB taxonomy): Bacteria > Actinomycetota > CADDZG01 > CADDZG01 > WHSQ01 > JBHENN01. Next base: position 34,612 of record JBHENN010000123.1, read on the forward strand.
ATCGAAGCCTGCTGGACATAGCAACGATCCAGGTCGAGGCGTTCCGAGACCTCGCCCGTGAGGACTCCATCCGGTCTCTCCTCGAGGGGTTGGACGCGGCCGGCCCAGTCGCGAACGATCCGGAGCTCCAGGCCCAGATCCTCGAACAGGACGGCCGCGTGATCGCATCCACCTCGGGCCTCACCGGCCACGGCGGAACCGTGCAGGGAGGAGCTCTGGTCAGGGTGGCCGCAGGCGCGCCGGTACACCGGGATGCCGTCGTCGACGGTCGCGTCTTTCGTTTCGTAGCGCTCTCGCTCGGAGGCAACGGACGCATCTTCGTTGCCGGCATCCCCATCGAGCACATCAAAGATGCGGAGAACGCGTTCCTACGCGTCCTGGGCCCCGGCGCTGCCATCGGAGGCATCCTCGCTGCCGCCGCCGGATGGGCTACCACCCGGTGGTCCCTTGCACCCCTCCGTGAGGTGGCCGCGCAGGCCGAAGCCATCGGGGCTCTCGATCTGTCGCAACGGCTCGACGTTGCCCCGAGCGCCGACGAGATCGGCCGGCTGGGGATGACCCTGAACCGCATGCTGACCCGTCTGGACGATGCACTGCTATGGCAACGCCGGCTCACCGCCGAGGTAGGTCACGAGCTGCGCACGCCTCTCGCGATCGCACAGGCGGAGCTCGAGTTGCTCCAGATCAGCATCCACGACGAGGGGTTGCGCGCCGAGGTCAGCGGTGTACTCGAGGAGATCGAACGAGCAACCGGCGTCATCGAGGACATGCTTCTCCTCGCCCGCGCCGACGAGGGGGTCAGAGTGGACTTCCCCGAACCGGTTGCGCTCGGCGCCCTGGCGCGGGAGGTCGCCGAAAGATTCGCCGCGCTCGCCGCGCAACGAGACGTGTCCCTCGAGGCCGTGGGCGAAGCCAGCGTCGAGGGTGACAGACATGCCCTGCAGAGAGCGCTCACCAACCTCGTCGACAACGCCCTGAGGCACTCCCCGGCGGGAGGAAAGGTGGCGATCGCGCTCGAGCAGCAGGACGGGGGGGTCGTGCTCTCCGTCAGCGATACCGGACCCGGGGTACCCCCCGACATACTTGGGAGGATCTTCGACCGGTACCTCCGCTCGGGCACGCGCCACGGCAGCGCGGGGCTGGGCCTCTCGATAGTCGCCGCGGTTGCCGCGGCACACGGCGGGACGGTTCAAGCGCGCAACCGTGTCGAAGGGGGGCTGGAGATCGAGATGGAGCTTCGCTAGGTATCTCGCGGTTCGCCGGGGTCGCCCTCCGAGCGGGGGGCGGCAGCGAGCATCGCGTGATGGATGTCCGACTGGAACACCAGGCCCAATAGGTCATCGCCGGCAACCACCGGCAACCGCTGGATCCTGCGTGCCCGCATGAGCCCTGCCGCCCGCAGGGCCAAGGTGTCGGGACCGACCGTTAGCACCTTCTGACTCATGATCTCGGCCACCGGACGGTTCAGCAATCCGCGGTAGGCCGACAGCACCTCCGGATCGATCCCGGACAGACCCCACGCATAGACATCGCGTGACGTCTCGCGCAACAGAGCATCGAAGATGTCGCGCTCCGCGATCATGCCCGCAAGGCGTGCGCCCTCGACCACGGGCAGGGCCTGCTGTCCCGTGAAGACCATGAGCCGGGCCGCCTCGAGCACACGGCTTCCGATGTCGAGCCGCTCGAACCAGCGCCGCATGACATCGTCCACCTTCACGATGCACCCCCGGAGGCGAGTTGACCAGCGAGACGCAGGCGGCATCGATGACACCAAGGTCCCGCTCGGTCGGCGAGTGTGGGTTCCCTTATCGCACACATCGACCGCGGCCCGCAAGACAACGAGCGAATGAAGGCGCGTATGTCGTCGACGTTACGGCAGCTGCTTCAGGACCGCCTCATACCGGCTCTGCACGCGGATGGGTCCGTTCCTGACGTCGTTCTCGACCTGTTCCTTCACGACCATGACGTGCTGGGGCCAGAACCACGAGGTGGAGTCCTGGCGTCCCTCGAGGGCTCCCGAGAAGACGATGCTCGTGTCTACGATCAGGGCTCGGACCTGTGACCCGGAGATATCGATCTTGTCGTAACGCCCCGCTCTGATCGCCACGTCGGCCCGGGTCCCGGACCCCCGCATCGTGAACGATCTCGAGAACCCGGGCCCTCCGCCTGTCGGCGCGACCAGCTCGGGGGTCGGGAGCCGGAACTCGCGCACGTCGGTCAGCCCGCCCGGGAACCGGGCGCTTACCTTGACGTAGGTGAGGAAGACACCCTCGTCGCGATACACCAGGTGGGTCTCGGTGACGGTGCCGTTCCCGTCTCGATCACGCAGATCCCTGATCTGGCGTTGCTCTCGGGCGTGCGGCCCATCCGCCGTCAGGGTGGTCGTCTCGGGCATGTCCTCCGTGCTTCCGGAGACGGTCCTCTGTCCCTGGGTCGCGTAGGCGTAGGTACCTGCAGGGATCGGTGCTGCAGGACGGGCGCGGCTTGTACCGGTCGAGGAGCCTCCGTCCGTGCCAGCCGGGCCGGAGCCGTCCCCGCCGCCCGAGGCGGGCACTTCGCCGTTGTCGTTGCTCGTCTTGGCCGCACCCTTCCCCGGGCGTCCACCGGGCCCTTTCTTCGCCGCGCCCCTGCCCTTTCCGTCGCGGCGACCCGCACTCGGTTCGTCCTTGCCGCCGCCGGGCTCGGTGAGCGCGGGGATCCCGCGCTCGGATGCGACATCATCCGGGCTGTTGCCTCCGCACCCAGTAACGACCAGCGAGAGCACCACCAGCACCGCGAACAGACGTCTCACGATCGCACCCCTTCCACGCTTCCCTCGCGGATGCCGAACCGCTCATGGACCCGCTTGAGGAGCGGCGGCGCCCACCAGTTGGCCGTACCCATCAGTTTCATGAACGCGGGAACCAGAGCGGCGCGCACGAGGGTGGCATCCATCACCACTGCGAGCGCGAGCCCCAGCCCGAACATCTTGATGAACGAGATACCCGAGCTGATCATCGCGAGGAACACCACCGCGATCAGCGCCGCTGCTGCCGTCACTATCCGTCCGGTCCGCTCGAGCCCGCGCGCCACCGCCTGTTCGTTGTCGCCGGTCTTGTCGTGCTCCTCCTTGACGCGCGACAGAAGGAAGACCTCGTAGTCCATCGACAGCCCGAACGCGATGCAGAACATCAAGATGATGTTGGACAGCACCAGGGTGCCGGTCGGCGTGAAGTCGAGGAGGTCTGCGAGATGGCCCTCCTGGAATATCCACACCATCGCGCCGAAGGTGGCGGTGAGACTGAGCAGATTGAGGATGAGTGCCTTGATGGGGACGAGGACGCTTCCGAATAACAGGAACAAGGTCACGAACGTGACCAGCGCGATCCACCCCACCGCATAGGGGATGCGCTCGAACGCAACCTTCTTGCCGTCCACGAGCTCCGCCGACTGGCCCGTCACCTCGAGATCGACGGGACCGTTCATCGTGCGTATGTCCTGCACCACCCGCTCCGCTTCGAGCGACTGACTCTCGACCGTTGGGGCAAGGACCACCGAGAAGAAGGTCGCACCGTCGGCGATGAACCGCTGCGCCAAGACCTTGGACGAGAACAGCAGATCGCCGCCGACATAGCTGCCGGCCGCGGAATCCACGCGCGCGACGCCCTCGATCCCTGATAGGCGTGCCGCGACGCCGGCGACCTCGGTCTTCGACGCACGCGGATCGACGCCCGGCGCGAGCACCGCCAGCGCCGCGGCCTCGTTCCCGGCGAAGTCCTCCCGCAGCTGGTCGGTGACGGCGCGCCCCGGCGCGCCGGGCGGCAGCACGCGATCGTCCGGAAGACCCAGCTTCACACCCAGGAACGGCGCGCCGAGAAGGAGCAGGACGACGGTCCCCAAAGTGGCGACCGGGATCGGATGCCGCATCACGTAGCGAGCGATCCGGTACCACGTCCCCCCACTCGGTGAGACCCGCTCCCGCCGGATGGAGAAGGCGTCCACGCGCGCCCCCAGGACCGCCAGCAGCGCGGGCAGAGCGATGATCGTGACCGCCGCCGCGCGCATGACCACGGGGACGCCGGCGTAGGCGAAGGACCTGAGGAAGACGATCGGGAACATCAGCAACGCCGAGAGAGATGCGGCGATCGCGACCGCGCTGAACAGGACGGTGCGTCCCGCGGTCTCGACCGTGGTCACCACCGCGTCGGAGACATCGCGTCCGCTCGCCAGCTCTTCCCGGAATCGCGACACCACGAAGAGGCTGTAATCGATGCCGAGCCCGAGACCCATGCCGGTGGTCAGGTTCAAGGCGAAGATCGACACCTCGGTGACCGCGGCGAGCAGGCGCAGGATGAGAAGCGTCCCGATCACGGCCACCATCCCAACACCGAGCGGGAGCACGGCGGCGACGGGGCTACGGAAGACCACGAGCAGAAGGACCAGCAGGATCGGTACCGCCACAAGCTCGGCCCGTACCAGATCGTCCTCGACCTGCAGCGTCACCTGGCGAAAGATCTCGGCGTAACCGCTTACCGAGACCGTGATGGAACGGCCCGTGCCCGAGTATCTCGGCACGAGCACCTCGAGAAGCTCGTTCTTGTCGTTCTGCGAGCCCTCGAGGTTGGCCAGGACCAGTGCCTTGGAGCCGTCGATGCTGCGCAGGGGAGGCGCGCCCCCGAGGCTCCAGTAGCTCTCGGCACGCGCCACACCACGTTCGCCGGCCAGGGCGCGTGTGAGGGCGATCCCCTCCCGGCGCGCCGCCACATCGTCGACCGAGCCACCGCGGGTATCGACGAGCAGCACAACGTCGGGGTCGCTGACGCCGAAGATCTCCTGGACCCGGGCGGCGGCGATCGCCGACTCGCTCGACGGGTCGTCGAAGCCGCCGGTCGACAGATGGCCGACGACCGACGCTCCCACCGGCGCCGCGATGGCCAGCAGCACCGCAGTTACGACTAGGACCCGGCGGGGGTGCCGGGCGACGAACCGGCCGAGAGCGGTCATCCCGCCTTCGTATAGCGCCCGCCGGCGTTTGTCCATCTTTCGCCGGCAGGCCGGATCAGCGCCCGGGAGGCGTGCGCCCCAAACGGTTCACGTGGGAGGGCGGTTAAGCGAGGGGGCGCTTCCGGTTCTTGCCGGTCGCGTAGTGGCGGAGCTTGTCCTGGCCCTCCGGCGACAGCATCTCGAGCGCATCGTGGAAGACCGCGCCCCTGGCGGCGCGTAGGGCGAGCTCCCCCGAGCCTGCCTTCGGAGGACGCTCCGTCATGAGAAACACCAGCGGCTCAAGACCTGCAGCCGAAGCCGTGATCACCGCGGCCTTGCCGAGCGCCTTCCACACGGTGTCGGTCCGTCTGAGACCGAGACGAGCGCTCGTGAACGTCCCCAGGACGTCGAAGAACCAACGATGGCCCGTGACGTCGTCGGCCGCGAAGTTAACCTCGACGCCCGCCGCGATCCGATGGTCCTCCACGATGCCGACGAACCCACAGTCCGACAGCACGGCCCGAGCGATCTCCTTGGCCGACCGACCCTCCCGGAGAGCCCGGGTGTGCGAGTCCCCGCGCGCATCGACCGGAGCGGAACGGGTGGGAACCATGACGGTGGCTCGACTTCCCTTCGTGCGCGCGTACCCTTCGCGTTCGACGGCCACTCTCGCCCGAGCAGTCTCCACGTAGGAGATGTCGGTGTCGTAGCCGACGAACCTTCGTTGCGACCGGACCGCGGCAACCGCGGTCGAGCCCGAGCCCATGAATGGATCCAGAACCAGATCGCCTCGATACGTATAGAGCTCTATCAACCGAAGCGGTAGCTCGACGGGGAACGGCGCGGGGTGATTGACGCGGGTCGCGCTCTCCGGAGGCAGGTCCCAGACATCCGTCGTCGCCTCCATGAAATCGTCTTTCAGGATCGACACCTCTGAGGGGAGACCCTGTCTGGCTCGTTGTCGGCGCGTGAGTGCTCGGTCGAAACGACCCTTGCTCGCCACGACGATGCGTTCGGTGAGGTCTCGCAGTACCGGGTTCGCCGGGCTCTGGAAGGACCCCCAGGCGGTGGAACCGCTAGCTCCGTGGCCTTTCACCCAGACGATCTCCCCCCGCAGGAGCAATCCGAGCTCGTCCTGAAGGATCGTCACGACGTCGGCCGAGAGGCTCCGGTAGGGACGCCGGCCGAGGTTGGCGACGTTCACGGCGACCCGCCCTCCCGGCTCTAACTTACGGACGCACTCGGCGAAGACCTCTGTCAGCATCTGGAGGTAGTCCTTGTAGCTGGCCGGGATGAGGCCGTTGCCGAGCGCGATCTCGTATTCCTTGCCCGCGAAGTAGGGCGGTGAAGTCACCATCAGGGCGACCGAGGAGTCGGCGATCTCGGACATGTGACGGGCGTCCTTGGGATAGATCCGATCGAGGACCTCCGGTTGGTTGATCGCGATCAGGTCGTCGCTGCTCAGCTCGGGGGTCGTGAAACGATCGTAGAAGGCAGATGCATCGTGACTCTCGCGCTTGCCGACCCCGAACGAGGAGGTGGAGGTCGCTCGACGCGGGGCGCGCGGCTTCTTGTCCGTCATGTACCTCATCCTAGTTTCAGGGCTGTGGCCGGCCGCGGGACCGCCATGGATTCGCGAGGCCGGCTCCCTCAGCGCTCAGCCCCCGCGGCGGGGCGACCTGTCCGGGGGGTTGCGGGCGATCTCGGACGAGAGGAGGATCTGGGTGACGGGCCGCAACGAGGGGAGGCAACCGTGTGTCTGCCGGGACACTCGACGACGTTCGACACGCACCTGATCGTCCTTGGAGCCGACAAGTACGGGTTGGAGAACATCGCCAATCTCGACATGATCCCTGCGCTCGGGGCCAAGGCGTTCGTCGGCGTGGTGCCCTGGGAGAAGGGATCGGGAGGTCCCGCCCGTCTGCTCGCGGTCTGGTAAGGCGGTCTGGTTCTACGTGACGAACGAGCAGATCGATTACCTCGCACGCAATCAGCAGGGATGGACCGGGTACGCCGGCGAGATGGTCGAGCCGGGACGGAGAGCGTGGGCCAGCGAGGACCCCTACTGGGGGATCTGGGAAGTCGCGGAGTCCGAGGTCGGGATGCTCCCCGACGTCTCCGGGCTGGATACCCTCGAGCTCGGCTGCGGGACCGGTTACGTCTCCGCGTGGCTGGCGCGCCGCGGAGCGCGTCCGGTGGGGATCGATCCCACCACCGCGCAGCTCGACAGCGCTCGGTGCTTCCAGGCCGAGTTCGGCCTCGAGTATCCCCTCGTGCAAGCGGCCGCAGAGGCGTCTCCGTTCGCCGACGAGAGCTTCGACTTCGTGATCTCCGAATACGGGGCCAGCATCTGGAGCGATCCCTACCGGTGGGTCCCCGAAGCGGCGCGCCTGCTGCGGCCGGGTGGCGAGCTCGCGTTCCTGGTGAATGGGACGCTACTGGCCCTGAGTGTGCCGGAGGAAGATGGCGTCCCCGCCACATCGACGCTCCTGCGCGACTACTTCGGGCTCCATCGGATCGAGTGGCCCGATGACGGCACGGTCGACTTCCACCTCGGGTACGGCGATTGGATCCGGCTGCTGCGGGCCAACGGCTTCGAGATCGAGGACCTCATCGAGATCCGGCCGCCCGAGGGCGCGACGACGACCTATGGGTTCGTCGACCTCGAGTGGGCGCGCCGATGGCCCTCGGAAGAGGTGTGGAGGGTCCGCAAGAAGCCCTGAGACCGTCCGTGCACCTACAGAGACGCCGGCGCGGCGGGAGCGGGCGTCGTGCGACTGAGGCGCTTGAGCAACTCGAACTCGCGCAACCGACCGCCGCTGCCGGACGGATACGGGAGATGGCAGGTCAGGAACAACACCCGAGGCCGAGGCTCGAGCGGCGGGCGTGCCGAACGGCTCAGCTGGCGGCGTCGGGACCGAACATCGGCCCTAGCTCGCAGCACGTGGGACCCCCCGGGGCACCTGCACCTGTTGGGCGCGGTGTACGAAACCGGGGCTGACCCGTCGCCCCTAGAGCAACGACCGCCGCCGCGACGCTACGCTGGATGAATGGGTCTCCGGGGGAGCAGATGGGGATCTTCGGGGGGTGAGGATGCCGCTGCCTGATTTCGTCGTCGCCGGTGCGATGCGGTCGGGGACGACCTTCCTCGCCCGCTGCCTCGACTCACACCCCGCGGTCGCCGTGCCCACCAAAGAGATCTACTTCTTCGACCGCAACTGGGATCGGGGCGTTGGTTGGTACGAGTCGCTGTTCCAAGGGCTGCCGCCGGGCTCGGTGATCGGTGAGGCAACGCCCTCCTACATGTTCATGCCCAAGGCCGCTTCCCGGATGGCTTCGCTTCTCCCACAGGCCAAGGTCGTCGTCACGTTACGGAATCCGGTCGACCGGGCTCACAGCCATTACTGGCACAACCACGAGCGCAAGGTCGAGAGCTTGACCTTCGAGGATGCCCTTGCCGCAGAGCCCGACCGGATAGCCGCCGGCGGACAATTCTGGCGTTACAGCTATCTCTCGCTCGGCGACTACCTCCCGCAGCTGGAGCGCCTGATCCAGCATTACCCGCGAGAGCGGCTCAAGGTACTTCTGTACGAGGAGACCCACGCCGAACCCGTCGCGGCCGTGGCCGGCGTGTATCGCCATCTGGGTGTCGACGATGGATTCGTATCGCCGCTGATCCACCGCCGCATCAACGGCTACAAGCGGATCTACTCGGCTGCCGTCCGAGACCACAGTAAGAAGCTGCCGAAGCGAGCTCGCGACGCGGTCGGACGGATCATCGCCCGCGATGCGCCGCTACCCTCGATGGACCCCGGATTACGACAGGAGCTGATCGAGGATGTGCGGCCGCGGGTCGCGGCATTGGGGCGATGGCTCGGCATCGACCTCGAGGCGTTCTGGTTGGACACCTCCGATTCGGCTCCCGATCTCGTAGCCAGGTGATGATGTCCTGGCTACCCCGGACGTTTCCACCTAGCTCTCTAGCGACTTGAACAACTGGGAGGTGGTCTGCTTCTCGGGTGTTGACTGGGCCTCGCACCCGCGCCGGTCCCACTGGGTCGCTCGGGAGCTCGCCGCGCTCGGGCACACCGTGACCTATGTGGAGAATCTCGGCACGAGGCCACCGCGCTGGTCGGATCTCAACCGCATCCGGCACAGGTTGAGCCGGGCATTGTCGCCGGCGCGGCGTGCCGGCACCGCCGATCCCTCGGGAGTCCGGGTTGTGACACCGTTGATCCTGCCCTATCAGCGATCGGGGCTCGTGCGCACTGTCGATCTGTGGTCGTTGCGGAGGCGAGCCCCACGACGAGCGCCGCACCTGCCTCTGGTGGTGTGGACCTATCTCCCGATGCCCGTCATCCGCGACTACGCCCGCTCACTCGGCGCCCGCTTCCTCGTCTACGACTGGTGCGACGACGCTTCGGTTCACATGGTTTCGGCCTCGGCGTCGCACCGCAGACAGGTGGCGGAATGGGAGGACGAAACCGCGTCGGAGGCGGACCTGGTGCTCTTCGCCTCCGAAGCGTTGCGAGCGAGCCGGGGGGCGTCACTGGAACATGCGATGGTGGTAGCCCACGGCGCCGCCGGAAAGGACCTCCGCCGCGCGGTCCCACCAGAGGTGGCCCGCCTTCCGCGACCACGGATCGGCTTCGTCGGGAGCATCACGACATGGACAGACCTCGAGCTGGTCGCTGCCGTCGCCGCCGCACGCCCGGAATGGACCATCGTGATGGTGGGTCCCGTGCGAGCCGATATCGGGCCTCTCACACAACGACCGAACGTCATCCTCCTGGGAGCCCGGCCCCACAGCGAGATATCAGCGCTACTCCGGGGCTTCGATGTCGGGTTGATCCCCTATCGGATCTCGCCGGCGACCACGGTCGCGAGCCCCCTCAAGCTCCAGGAATATCTGGCGAACGGGTTGCCGGTGGTTTCCGTGGACATCCCCGCGGCGCGCGAGGCCGGCGTCGCGATCGCCGAGAACGCCGAGGGGTTCGTAGCCGCCATCGAAGGCGCTCTCGAGGGCCCCTCTCAGGAACGTAGCCCGGTGGCCGAGCCACGCTCGTGGACGCACACGGTCGGGGATCTGGTCGGGCTGATCGAGCAGAGGATGGCGGAACGACCGGAGGAGCGCCAGGTTGCGGGTTCGTGAGCCAAGAAACCCCTCAGGCGCGCCGCCGAGGCAGGATGCTCGACATCTGGGTCTCTCCCGGAGCGGGCATCTTGCCTCCGTGATCGTCCAGATACCTCTCCATCACCACCACCGGATCGCCCTGGTCCATGACTCGTCCTCGCTCCATGCGCACCAGGCGGTTACAGGTTTCCGAGAGCGTCCTGACGTTGTGACTCGAAACGATCACCGTCTTGCCCCGGTTCACGAAATCTAGGAGGGTCGCCGCAGAACGTTCGCGGAACTCCTGATCCCCCACGGTGATCACCTCGTCCAGGACGAGGATGTCGGGATCTACCGCGACGGCGACGGCAAAGGCAAGCCTCGCCTTCATCCCCGAAGAGAACGTCCTCACGTCCGCGTCGAGCCAGTCGGCGAGCTGCGAATAATCGGCGATCGAACTTCGCAGTTCCCGCGCCTGCTCGCGAGTGGCTCCCATAACGACCGCAGACACGATGATGTTCTCCCACCCGGAGAGGTGCGGGAGCAGACCTCCGCCCTCGGCGAGCAGCGACGCTACCCGTCCGGTCGACTCCAGGCGTCCCTCGTCCGGCGTATAGACACCGGCGATCGTACGCAGCAGCGTGGTCTTCCCTGCCCCGTTGGGGCCGATCAGCCCGACGGCCTCGCCCGTGGAAGCGGACCATGTCACGTGGCGCACGCCCCACGTGCGGGACCTGAATCCGCGCGTCAGCCGGCGCTTGCGCCCCCCGCGGCTGATCCTAGGCACGCGGTAACGGATGCCCACGTTCTCGAGGGTGACGGCGGGGACCATCACACCTCCTTGGGGAACTCGTGCTGTCGCCACACGAATACCGCCGCCCCTAAGGCGAGCATGAGCAAGCCCGACGCTCCGAGGTAGAGAAGGTCCCGCAGGGCGGGCGAGGACCCATGCAAGAACACAGCCCGGAACGACTCGAAGAGGCTCGACAGGGGATTCAACCTAACCAGCTGAGCCAATTCGTTCCCGGGAACCTCGGCGGCGGCCACCAGCCCGGTCGAGACGAAGAAGGTCGTCCTGATCAAGTTCTGCGACGCGCCACGCAGATGGGGGACGTACAAGCCGAACACGGTCGCGGCGTAGACAGGCCCGCTGCACAGCAGCATCAACTCGACCAGCAGGAGGGGAAGCCACAGGACCGACGGCCACGGAACCACCCCGTACCAGATCATGAAGGGGACGAAGACGAACAGCGACAGCAACAGGGTTGCGAGCTCACTGACCATCAGGACCAGAGGGAGGACCCACATCGGCATCGCCGCGTTCGTGATGACCGATCCGTAGCTCTTCACTACTCCCATCGCGCCCGTCGTCACGCCGGTGAAGTACCTGAAAGGAACCAGAGCGGCCAGTAGGAACAGCGGGTAGGCCTCCCTTCCCCTGTCGAAGATCGCGGCGACCAGGACGAAGTAAACCGCCATGTAGGACAGGGGCTCGAGCACCCACTTGAGCATCCCCAGCAGCGTTAGGTCCCGGGACTGGCGCATCTCGGCGACAGCCAGGACACGAAGGAGCTCCAGCGGACGGCCCCCGGCCCAGGAGCGCGCCGCTCGCGCTTCGAGCTTCATCCACGGACCCTAAGCCGTGCGCACCGGCACCGAGCCGGGAGCCACGCCGTCATCGCGTTTCCGGCTCAGGTCGGCGGGCTGCCCGTATATGCCACCACGATCCGACCCCCAGCCCCGCGATCAATCCCGCGGTGAGGAACCCTGCAACGATCCCCTGAAGCTGCGCTATCCCGATCCCCAACCCCGCGCACAGCGCGCCGAGGGCCCAGAAGCAGATCGTCGTCCGGAGGCGTCCGAGCCGGCGCGCGAGAACATCGTAAGAATGGTCGCGGTCCCCGTGGAACATCTTGCGCGGCGCCAGCGAGCGCCGCAGCAGTGTGGCGACGACCTCGTACAGCGGCAGCGTCATGCACGCGGCAAGGCCCACCATGGTCCACATGCTGGTCCACCGCGGGGCTGCAACCACGACGAGGAGCGCTCCGAGCGCGTAGGCGCCGCCGCTACCCAGGAAGACCCGCGCAGGCGGCCGGTTCCAGAGGAGGAAACCCGCGATCCCCCCCACGGCGGCTGCGACGAGGTCGTTGGTGCCCCCCGGCGCCGCCCCTACGCCCAGCATCCCCAGCAAGGCGATGGCCACCACCCCTCCTGCCAGCGCGTCCTGACCATCGAGGAGGTTCACCCCATTCATGACGGCGACCGTCAGGATCACGATGCCCGCCGCGAGGCCCGCCTCATAGCCTGCTGCGATCGCAAGACCGCACACGCCCTGCAGCACTAGGCGCACGCCGGGGGGGAGATGGTGACGGTCGTCCACGATCCCCATGACCAGCGCGACGGCGAGACCCAGGGCGGACGCCGACCGGGGTAAGCCGCCCACGAAGGTCAGGGCGGCGCCGACTGCCGCGGCCAGAGCGAGACCGCCAACCAGTGGGATGGACCTCTGGTGGATCTTGAGATCCCCCTCTCCCCCCACGTCGACCAGCCCCAGGTGGGGAGCGACGCGAGCCAACGCCGGGATGAGGAGAGCGCTCACCACCGCCGCGAGCCCACCCGCGATCAGGAGCGCGGTCAGGCCGACTCACCTCGTCGCGCTTCGTCCACGAAGGGAATCTATCGACAGCCACCGCCTCGAGGCGGATCGCTCGAAACCGCCCTTCGCTTGCTCGAGGAGACCTTCACGGATAATGGGGACGGCTGGACGGTTGGAGGCGACGAGGAGGGACGAAGAGACGTTGGGCTCGCCACGGGCATTGCGCTGGGCGCGGCGTGATGGTCCGCTCGCCCTTTTCGATGCAGGGATCGTCTTCGCGAGCTACGTGATCGCCCTCGTGTTGCGGTTCGAGGCTGCCGTCCCCCCCGAATACTGGAACCGCTTCCTCGTGGTGTTGCCGTTCCTCCTCCTGATACACCTCGCGTCCAACTTTTATCTCGGCCTCTACGGCCATATATGGAAGCACGCCAGCGGCGATGAGGTCCGCAGGATCGCGGTGGCGGGTGCTGCGGCGGCCGCGTTCATGGTGGTAGCGGGATTGTTCTTCGAACGGGACCGGCTCCTGCCGATATCCGTCATCCTCTCGGGAGCGACGCTGGTCATGATGGGCTTCGCGGCGGTGCGCTTCCAGAGCAGGCTGTTCGCTCGTCGGGCGCGGTCGACGGCCCTCAACAAGACCCGACTCCTGGTCGTGGGTGCCGGCCACGCCAGCTCGATGGTCTTACGCGACCTCGTTCGCAACCCGGCGTCCACTGTTGAGGTCGTCGGGATAGTCGACGACGACCCCCGCAAGGAGGGCCGCCGGCTGCACGGCGTCGCCGTCGTGGGGACACGCGCGGCGATCCCGTCGCTGGTTCGTGACCTGGCGATAGAAGAGGTCCTCCTCGCCATCCCGTCGGCCACCAGCGAGATGGTCCGGGAGACCGCGGCCCTGTGCGAGTCGGCCGGCGTGCGGCTGCGCATCCTGCCGAGCGTGCACGAGATCGTCGGTGGGCGGGTGACCGCCCGCGATATCCGGGACGTGCAGATCGAGGACCTTCTCGGCCGTCAACAGGTCAAGATCGATACCGACGCGGTGGAGGCCCTGATCCGGGGACGGCGCGTCCTGGTCACCGGTGCGGGTGGCTCGATCGGAGCCGAGATCGCACGGCAGGTTGCCGTCTTCGAACCCGCCGGCCTGGTCTTGCTCGACCATGACGAGACGCACCTTCACGATGCCCTCCTGGACGTCCGGTCCGCTATCCCCGCCCTCGTCGACATTCGGGACCGCGCCCCCCTGCAGCGCCTGTTCGAGCGTCATCGACCGGAGATCGTCTTCCACGCAGCCGCCCACAAGCACGTCCCCGTGCTCGAGAGCCACCCCGACGAGGCGTTCAAGACCAACGTCCAGGGAACGGCCAACCTGTGCGATGCGGCCCTCGCTACGGGCGTCGGTTGGTTCGTCCTTATCTCCACAGACAAGGCCGTCAACCCGCTCAGCGTCATGGGGGCATCGAAGCGGCTGGCCGAGCAGGTCGTGTGGTCGCGACTGGCGGAGAGGTGCGTGTACTGCGCGGTGCGGTTCGGCAACGTGCTGGGGAGCCGAGGCAGCGTGATCCCAACCTTCATCAACCAGATCAACAAGGGCGGGCCGGTCACCGTGACCGACCGCTCGATGACCCGCTACTTCATGAGTGTCGGGGAGGCGGTGCAACTCGTCACCCAGGCCGCAGCGATGGCCCGAGGAGGCGAGATCTTCACCCTCAATATGGGTGAAGCCGTCAACATGGGCGAGCTGGCCGAACGAGTGATCACGCTCATGGGCCGCCGTCCGGGAGCCGAGATCCAGATAGAGGTGATCGGCGCACGCCCGGGCGAGAAGCTGCACGAGGACCTGTCGTGGTCCCATGAGGAGGTCCGCCCGACCCGCCATCCCTCCATCGTGTCCTCCGCCCCGGATCCGCCGAGAGATACCGCCGTCGAGCACACCCTGAGGACGTGCGAGGACCTCGTTGCACAAGGACGCCTCGACGACCTAAGCGCGTACCTGCGACGGATCAGCCATGCATCCTTCGCCTTCACTGCAGACGTCCCACTGGAGCCTCCAGAGGGCAAGCCCGAGGAGGAGCAGTGGAGCCCATCGAGTATCTAGACGCTCTCCGTCGCCGCTGGCGAGCGTTCGCTGCGGTCGTGGCCGCCGCCCTGATCGCAGGCTCGCTTGGAGCTCTTCTTTTCCGCGGGGCGGATGCCCAGGAGGGGTTCGAGGTTGCGGCCACGGTCGCCTACATCCCGGCGGGGGGCCTTCAGCTGCCCCAGATCGTGCAGGCCGCCACCGGGCCCGAGGTCGCCGGCGACGCCGCCCGGCGCGCCGGAGACGAGGCGAGCCCCGAGGCGATGCGCAGGTCGGTCGAGGTGGAGGGTGACCAAACCGTCGGGGGGCTCATCGTCCGTGCCCGGGGCAGGAGCCCCCAGGAAGCCCGCGCCCGGGCGGTTGCCTACGCTGAGGCCATCGTCGGCTTCGTCACGAGCTCGGCGCAGAGGCCCGAGGAAGCCCCCCCGGTCCCACCGGAGCTGATCCGGCGCGCCGACCGCCTCGTGCAACAGAAGCAGAAGCTGCGCGCTCAAGCCATCCCTCGTGTCCGGGAAACCCGTAGCACGCTCGCCCTGGACAGACTCGAGACCGCGCTCACCATCAGACTGGATTCCTTGAACGAGGACCTGACCATCGTGAGGGAGCAGATAGCCCGCCTGACGCCGCCGGCTCAGTCGTCCACTGTCGCCGCGGGGCCGCGAGCCTTCCTCGGCCGGGTCAGCGCGCCCACCAACCTGGGGTCGGGTCCCTTGGGCACTCCTCCGGGCCTCCTCCGCACCCTTGCCGCGAGTCTGCTACTCGGCGCGCTCGCGGCCCTGGTCGTGGTCTACCTCCTGGAGCGAGCCGATCCGATCCTGCGTACGCGTCAGGCGGCGGTGCGCGCCACCGGGTTCCCGTTGTGGGCAGAGGTGCCCTCGGGGAACGTGGATGCGAGCGCCATGCGGGGCGAACTCCGCCTCGTGGCATCGATAGCTCGATCCCGCTCTGCCAGCAGCCACACCCGCATCGCGGTGCTGAGCCCTCGTCCCACCTCGGGGGGCGCGATGGTCGCCTCGGAGTTGCGCGCCGTCGGGGGGGACGGCTTCGAGGTGGTCGAGGGCGCGGTCCTCTCCGACGGTGCGACTCTCCCCCCGTTGAAAGCCCAGACCGATCTGCTGGTGGTCGAGCTTGACGGCACGAGCCGGGAAGACGCCCAGCGCGCGGCCGAGGTCCTAAAGTTGATCGGGCAGCGCGACGCGGCGCTCGTGGTCGCTCGCCCGCAGACCGACCTCTCGTCGTGAGGGTGGCCGGCCTGCCCGATGCCGGACCGCCTCCGGAGCTGATCTTCCGCAGGAGGGTCAGGCCGCTCCACGCCTTGAAGGAGCTCTGGCGGTCCCGCGAGCTCATCCGCACCCTCGCCGAACGCGACATCCGAGCGCGTTACAAGCAGACCGCTCTGGGGGTCGGCTGGGCCGTTCTCACCCCGGTCTTGCTGATGGTGGTGTTCACCGTTTTCCTCCGCCGCGTCGCGACGATCGACACGCACGGGGTGCCTTACCCCCTGTTCGCCTACCTCGGCCTGCTGCCGTGGACGTTCTTCTCAACGTCTTTGAATCAGGGCGGGCAATCATTGATCAGCAACGTTTCGATCCTGGACAAGCTCTACTGCCCGAGGGAGGTCTTCCCCCTCGCGAGCATCATCGTGGCAGGCTTCGATACCGTCATCTCGATCGGCGTCCTCGCCATCCTGTTCGTGGTCCACGGATTCCTGCCCCAGGGAACGATCGCGTGGGTGCCGCTTCTGATCGTGGTGCAACTGATCTTCACCGCCGGGGCGACGATGCTGCTCTCGGCCGCCCTCGTGTACGTCCGCGACCTCCGGCATGCGCTACCGATGGTTCTGCAGCTCGGCTTGTTCGTCACGCCCGTTGCGTGGGGGATCGCCGAATACGTACCCGTGCACCTCCGCGGCTTGTATTCAGCCCTCAACCCTCTGGCGCCGGTGATCGAGGGCTACCGGGAAACGGTCCTCTACGGGTCGCCGCCTCCCTGGGGTCTGCTCGGGATCGCCGCAGCCGCGTCGTGCCTCTATCTGGGCATCGGGTACGCGGTGTTCAAACGACTCGAGACCGGGTTTGCGGATGTTGCCTGAGGGATCGATCCAGGTCCACCGTCTCTGGAAGAGGTTCCGGGCCGACCGACCTCCCGCGGTGCTGGCGGCCCAGCTACGGGGTATCAAGACCCGGCTGCGCGGCGAGCACACCCCATCGTGGCGGTGGGCGCTTCAGGACGTATCGCTCGAGGTGACTCCCGGCGAGTCGATCGGCCTTGTTGGCCCCAATGGGTCGGGCAAATCCACGCTCCTCAAAATCCTGACCCGCGTGATGTACCCGTACGCGGGGCGGATAGCGGTCGCGGGGAGGGTCGGTGCACTGATCGAAGTGCGCGCCGGCATCCACCCCCAGTTGACCGGACGTGAGAACGTTTATCTGTACGGGTCCCTGTTGGGGCTGCGACGCAAGGACGTGGCGCGCCGGTTCGACGAGATCGTGGCGTTCGCCGAGATCGAAGATGCGGTCGACCGACAAGCGAAGTTCTATTCCAGCGGCATGCAGATGCGACTGGGTTTCGCGGTCGCCGCGTTCCTCGAGCCGGACGTTCTCTTGGTCGACGAGGTGCTCGCGGTGGGCGACGCGGCGTTCCAGCAGAAATGCCTGGACCGCATGAGAGACGTCCTCCAGGAGGGGACCACACTTGTGTTCGTGTCACACGACCTCGCCGCGGTCGAGTCCACGTGCAACCGAGCCGTGTGGTTGGCGGAGGGAACGGTACGGGCTGATGGACCCGTGCGGGACAGCTTGGCCGCGTACCGCGCGTCCGTCGAGCAAGGGGCGGAGCTTGACCGGATCGCTGGGGGCCTGGTGACGGTGGACGAGGTCCGGATCTCGAGTCCCGACGGCAACGTGCGCACGCACGGCACGCTCGAGGTCGAGCTGGCCCTGACCTCGGCCACCGACGCTTACGCCGGGCTCTTCCTCGGGGTCAGTGAGGGGGCCGCCACACCGATCTTCTGCGTCCACAGAGACGTGCATCTGACCGGCGACGTAACCGTCACTTGCACCGTCCCGGACCTTCCTCTCCCCCGGGGCACCTTCTATGTGTGGGTGGGCCTGTTCACGTCCCGCCGTAAGGCCTCGACCCTGGTGCCGTGGCACCCTGCCGCCCGGTTCGACGTCCAGGGCCCCAGCCTGGAACCCGCTCCCCAGGGCGTCGTGAGGCTGAGCCCGGTCCACGTGCGGGCGGAGTGGTCTACCTCGACGCCCGCCGGCGTGCCGAGGTAGCGCTGCGGTAGAAGGCCATCGTCCGCCGCGCGATCTGTTCGGTCGTGTAGTGGTCGAAAAAGCGGCGCCGCGCACGCTCCGCCCGCTCGGCTGCCTCGGCCGGGCCCTGTGCGACCGCCCTGATGGCCGCGCTGAGCGCATCCACGGACCCCGGCGGCGTGAAGAGCGCATCGTCGCCGATGGTCTCCCGGAACGGCGGCAGGTCGCTCGCTATCACCGGAGCTCCCAAGCACATCGCCTCGAGGATCGTCCCCCCGAGTCCCTCCCACCGCGACGGAAGGAGCACTAGATCCGCGGCACACATGAGGTCGGGGACATCGTCGCGGGCATCCAGGAGCGTGACGGGAGCCGCCAGCCGCCCGATCTGCTCCTCGAGCGCACCGGTCTGATTGCCCCTACGCCCCGCGATCAAGAGTCTCACCCCCGGTAGCTCGGTTCTGACCCGAGCGGAGGCCGCGATCGCCACGTCAAGGCCTTTCTGCCATTCGTGACGGGCCGCGCACAGCAACACGAAGGCTCTGACGTCGATCGCGAGCGCCTTACGCACCCGGGCCCTGCGCTCCTCGGAGTTCATCCCCAACACCGCCGGGTCCCGGCCCCGCGGTATCACCTGGATCTCGGAGCGGTCGATGTGCAGGCGTGGGGCCATCGCGTCGGCGACCCATAAGGTGATGGCGTGCCAGTGGTCCACGCGCCTGGCGGTCACCATGTCCAGCCACGATGCGGCGTGCAGCTTCAGGGCGGGCAACCCGGGGGTGCGCTGGTGTGCATCGCTATACGAGTCGTTCACCAGGCTGCAGACGAGAGGCACGGTGCTCCGGAGAAGCGCCAGACGTCCGGTGATGTCCGATTCGAACAACGTCGTATGCACCAGGTCGGGCTCGATGTCGCGGACGAGCCGTCGCAGAGCCTGCACCCGTGCGATGCGAGCCGGCCCGGATCCGAGAGGCATCACCTCCGCACCCGCGGCGCGCAGGTCCGGTGCGAGGCCGCCCTCCTCCTTCAGATGCACGACGATCAACCGAGCTCCCAGAGACCTGAGACGCGCGGCTATCGCGAGCAACGACATCTCCGCCCCACCTCGACCGAGGCTGTCGATCACGTAGAGGACCCGAACCTCTCGAACCTCCTCGTCGGTCACAGCGCGTTGAACCTGGGCCCGAGCCCTCGTAGTCTCCGCCGGTGAGGATCGCCCACGTCGTGGCCTCCCGGCGCCGCCGAGGAGCCGAGATCTTCGCCGCCGGCCTTGTCGCTCATCTGGAGAAGCGTGGCATAGAGCAACAGGTGATCGTCCTCCACGGTAGGCCGGCTGATATCGACTTCGCTGCCCCGGTCGCTAGCCTCGAGGAGCGCGGGCGACCCTCTGCAGGTCTAGACCGGATGAGAAACGTCCGGAGGATGCTCCGTGAGACCGACCTCGTGCAAGCCCACGGAGGGGAAGCTCTCAAGCACGCCATCCCGGCCCTCCTAGGGACCCGGACCCCCGTCGTATACCGCAGGATCGGCGGACGGCTTCCGCGACTGAGCCCGCCCCGACGATCGTTCTACAGAGCACTGATCAAGAGGGCGGCGATGGTGGTGACCCTGACCGAGGGGGGCCGCGCCGAGCTCATCGACGAGCTCGGTGTGCACCCTGCGCGCGTGGCCCTCATACCGAATGCCATCGATCCCGCTCGCTTCGCCCGGGTCCCCGGGCGCTCCGAGGCTCGGCGCGCCCTCGGCCTGAGCGACCACGACAAAGTCATCCTCTCTCTCGGTGCCCTCGTGGAGGACAAGGACCCCCTCGGCCACCTCGCGGTCACGCGGCCGGTCGTCGAGACGCGGGACGACGTCGTCCACGTATTCGTAGGACAAGGACATCTCGAACCGCAGCTGCGTCACTCGATCGGGGCTTCCACCGGTTTCCGGATCGTTCCGGAGGTTGCCGACGCCTCCCTGCCGCTGGCAGCAGCCGACGTCCTCCTGCTGGCGAGCCGGAGCGAGGGCACCCCGGCCGTGGTCTTGGAAGCTCGGCTCTGCGGGCTCCCGGTGGCGGCCTACGAGATCGGAGGGGTAGCCGAAGCACTGCCGCCACACGCGGTTCGATTGGCGCCGGTCGGCGACGTCGACGCGCTGCGCGCCCGCGTCTGTGAGTGGCTGGATAGCGCAGAACGCCCCGCCCCCCAGTTGCCGTCGGCGGCCGCGCACGCTTTCGCGGAGGTAGCGGACGCTTATCTCCGCGTCTATCGGGGGGTCCTGAACCGGTGACGCGCGTGCTACTGGTCATCAAGGGCCTGGGCAGAGGTGGCGCCGAGCAGCTCCTGCTCAGCGCGGCCCCCTACCTCGACGCGGAGCGTCTCGAGTATCAGGCGGCTTACGTCCTGCCGTGGAAGGACGCTCTGGTATCCGACCTCTCCCGGTACATGCCGGTCACGGTCCTTGGAGATGATCGGGGCCGTGGCTGGATCCCTCGCCTGCGCGCTCTCCTAAGTACGGGCCGGTTCAACGTCGTGCACGTCCATTCTCCGGTAGTCGCAACGGCGCTTCGCCTATCGCGCCCGCGCGGCACCAAGCTCGTCTATACCGAGCACAACGTATGGAGCCGCTACCGGCTCGCGACCCGCCTGGCGAACCGATTGTCGTATGCGCGGAACGACCACGTCTTCACCGTCTCGGAAGAGGTCCGCCGCTCGATCCGTCCTCTTCCCATGCTGAGGTTGCCGCCGGTAGAGGTTCTCCATCATGGGTTGGACCTCCACGCCGCCCGCGGGTGGCTGGACCCGGGCAGCGTGGTCCATGACCTCGGGTTGCCTGCCGGAGGGCCGGTCGTGGTGACGGTGGCGAACTTCAAAGCTCACAAGGCCCACGACGTCCTGATAGCCGCGTTCGGCGAGGTCGCGGCGGCTGTGCCGGAGGCCAAGCTCCTGCTGGTCGGCCAAGGCCCTGAGGAACCACGGATCCGCGACCTCGTCGCGAGGTCCGGCCTCACATCGAAGGTGCGCTTCGCCGGTTTCCGTCCCGATGCTCCTGCGATCGTCGCCGGATCGGACCTCTTCGTCCTGCCCTCGTCCATGGAGGGTCTCCCGATCGCCCTGCTCGAGGCGATGTGGCTGGGCAAGCCCGTGGTCGCGACGAGCGTCGGAGGAGTACCGGAGGTCGTCACCGACGGGATCGATGGCTGCCTGGTAGAGCCTGGCGATGCGGGAGCACTCGCTACCGCCATCGTGCGCGTGCTGAGAGACCCTAGGCTCGCAACGAGCCTGGGAGAGCGCGCCCACGCCACCGCAGCCCGATGGGACATCCGCCACGCCGTTCGAAGGATGGAGCAGGTCTACGAGGAGCTGACCGGGTGACGCCTTTCGATATCAGCATCCGCCCGTACACCGACGCCGACGAGGAGGCCGTGGTCGACCTGTTGCATGTGAGCCTGGGCGGGGGCCCTGGAGGTGAAAGGACCGCGTCCTTCTTCCGGTGGAAGCACCTCGACAACCCCTTCGGGCGCTCACTCATGCTTGTGGCGGAGGATGAGCAGGGAGTCGTCGGCTTCCGGTCGTTCCTGAGGTGGGAGTACGCCTCGGCCCACGGCCGCTGGCGCGCCGTGCGGGCCGTGGACACCGCGACCCACCCGCGCGCCCAGGGGAAGGGGGTCTTCACCCGGCTGACCACCACGGCCCTCGCCGAGCTGAAGGGTAGCTGCGACTTCGTCTTCAACACCCCCAACGAGAAGAGCCTCCCCGGTTATCTGAAGATGGGTTGGACCACCGCCGGCCGGGTGCCGGTCTGGATCCGCCCGCGGCGACCCCTGGCATCGCTGCGGGCGCGCCGCGTCTCCGAAGGTCCGATGCGAACGGCTCGACCGGAGTCCGACTCGGCATCCGCCGCCGAGGTGCTGCGCGGGGGAAGCATCCCGCCGGCGGGGACCTCCGGGGGTGGCCTAGCGACGATCAGGGACGAGACGTACCTTCTCTGGAGATATGGGCCCGGGTCGGGTCTGGACTACCGGGCCGTCACCCTCGTCCGTGGAGGCCGCCGCGGAACCGCCATCTTCCGCCTGCGGCCGCGCGGTGGTGCCTGGGAGGCGACCGTGGCAGAGGTGCTGACCGGCGCGGAGGGAGCCGCCCTGGCCGGGCGCCTCCTGGCCGAGGTGGCCAAGGTGAGCGGGGCCGACCATCTGAGCGTCCACTTCTCCGCTATCTGCCCCTCGCCCTACCGCCACTCACTCCGCGGCTACGTGCGCGCTCCGGGGGGAATGATGCTGGTCACCAACCGCCTCGGACGGCCCGTAACGCCGGATCCCTCGACCACGAGCTCCTTCACGTTCTCCCTCGGCGACCTGGAGGTGTTCTGAGCTTGAGCCTCGCTGCCACGCGCCCCTCCCGCGAGCTTCCCGTGGTCGCTACGGCATGTGCGCTTACCGCGGCGGTCGTGTTGAGCCTGGCGTGGTTCATGACGGAGGTGGATTACGACATCTGGGGCGGGGTCGTGCTCGGGTTCCTCCTGGCCGGCGCGACCTGGCCCTTCCTGGCCGCTCAAGCTCGGCGGATCGGGGTGCCCGCCCTGGCGTGGGTGCTTCCGGTCGCTCTCGTGGCCAAACTGGTCGCAGCCGTCGTTCGCTACTACGTCGCGTTCGGGATCTACGGCGGGATCGCCGACGCCACCGGCTACCACGGAGCCGGGATCAGGGTGTCGGCCGCCCTCGGGGACGGACTCAACACGGCCATCGCTGCGATATCGCCCGGTAGGGGAGGCGGGATCGGGTCTCTCACCGGCACGCGCTTCATCGACTTCGTGACGGGCCTCGTCTACAGCGTGACGCGTCCTACGATCCTCGGCGGGTTCGTCGTGTTCTCCTGGTTCGCCTTCCTCGGCATCGTCCTGTTCGTGAGGGCGTTCTCCTTGGTCGTGCCGAGGGACCGGGTCCTGCCCTACGCCGCGACCATCGTGTTCCTGCCGACGATGCTCTTCTGGCCCTCGAGCCTCGGCAAGGAGGCATGGATGACCTTGTCGCTGGGGGTCACGACGTTGGGAGCGGCCCGGTGGTTCGTGGGACACCGTCTGCCGGGCGCGGTCCTCCTGACCCTAGGAGCCCTGATGTGTGGCGTGGTCCGGCCGAATATCGCTGTGATCGCTCTCTTCGCATCCGCCACGGCGGCGATCTTCCACGTGCCGAGCAGGCGCAGACCAGAGTGGCTCCTGCGTTCGGCGATCCTGGTGGCGGGCGTCTTAGGGACCTACGCGATCTCCACCCGGGTGCTGTCCGGCTTGCTGGAGATGGAGACGGGCGGCTTCGGGGCGGCCTTCGAGGCGATCCGAGAAGCCACATCGAAAGGAGGCTCCCAGTTCACCCCCTATCCGGTCGCCGAATCGCCGCTGAACCTGCCCCTGGCGTTGGTCACGGTGCTGTTCCGACCGTTCCCTATGGAGGTGGGCGGCCCCCTGGAGCTCCTAGCGGCCCTCGAGGGCGTGGGGCTGCTCGTCTTCGCCCTGACCCGGGTGAAGCAGGTGATGAGCGTGCTCCGGCACGTACGCTCCATCCCCCTGTTCACGATGGCGGCCGCGTTCGTGGCCCTGTTCGTCGTCGGCTTCTCGAGCTTCGCCAACTTCGGCCTCCTCGTCAGGGAACGGTCGCAAGTTGTGCCGTTCCTGCTGATCGTTCTTCTCTACCGGGGGGGTCGCGCACCTGATGCGCCCGATGCGGCCGCTGCGTAAGGGGGTCAAAGCCGCTGCGCTGATGGCATCGCCCCTGCAACGACGCCGGCCCGGCGACGTGGTGGTGCTCCTCTATCACCGCGTCGCGGACACCACCCGCGAGATCGACGTTCCGCCGTCGCTGTTCGAGGAGCAGATGCGCGCCCTCGCGACCCTCCGGAGAACGATCTCGCTGGACGAGGCGCTGGCGGGCGGGGCCGGTGTGGTGATCACGTTCGACGATGGATCCGACGACCTCTTCGAGAACGCCTTCCCCCTGCTGCAGGAGCTACGCCTGCCGGCGACCCTGTACCTCGCGACAGGAGCAGTCGCTGAGACCGGTCCCGGCCTCAGCTGGCCGTCCCTCAGAGCGCTGGCGGGAACCTGCATCACGATCGGCGCGCACACCCACACGCATGCGAACCTCGCCCACGCAGACGAGGCAGACATCGCCGCCGAGCTCGACCGCTGCAAGCACGCGGTCGAGGGTGCGGTCGGCCTTCCGTGTCGGCACTTCGCGTACCCGTGGGCCATGTCGTCCCCTACGGCACGTGCTCTGGTGAAAGAGAGGTTCGCCAGCGCCGCCAGCGCCGCCTGGAGGACCAATCACGGGGGCATCCGCGACCCTTACGAGATAGGCCGCGTCCCGGTCATGAGGAGCGACGGGTCGTTCTTCTTCCGCGTGAAGAGCGAAGGTCGCCTCGACGCCGAAGGGTGGGCCTACCGCGTGGCACGCCGGGGCCCGTGGCGCAGGTGGTGAGCGCTCCGCGCGTGCTGCACATCGCTACCGTCGACCTCACGGTCCGGTTCTTGCTGCTGCCACAGCTGCTCGCCCTGAAGGAGGCGGGCTACGACGTCGCCGCCGCGGCCGCGCCGGGCCCCTGGGTGCAGGAGATCGAGGACCGCGGGATCCGCTTCCTACCGTGGCATCACGCATCGCGCTCGTGGTCCCTGCGGCGCGATGGGCGCGCGTGGGCGGAGCTGATCCGCCTGATACGGCGAGAGCGTCCGGACGTGCTCCACACGCACAGTCCCAAACCTGGGGTGATGGGTCGGCTCGCCGGTCACCGCGCGGGCGCGCACGGCGTCCTCAACACCGTGCACGGGTACTACGCCACCCCGGACGATCCGCTGCTACGGCGCATCCTCGTGATGGGCGTCGAAGCCGCGGCGGCGTGCTTCAGCGACGTCGAGCTGTTCCAGAGCCGGGAGGACCTCGCCTGGGCCCGCCGCCGCCGCATCGTCCCGAGGGATCAAGGCATCTGGATCGGCAACGGCGTCGACGTGGACTTCTTCTCGCCGGGCGCGGTAATGGAAGAGACGTGCATCCGTCTGCGGCACGAGCTGAACCTCCCCCCGGGGCCGGTGGTCGGGATGGTCGGGCGGCTCGTCGAAGAGAAAGGGATCCGGGAGCTCGTCGAGGCGGCGCGCGCCGTAAGAACGCGGGTCCCAGGGTGCAGCTTCGTCATCGTCGGTGGCGACGAGCCGGACAAGAGCGACGCGATCCGGGCCTCGGAGATCGCGAACGAGGTGGTGGTGACGGGGTGGCGTTCGGACGTCCGCGATCTCTTGGCGCTGATGGACGTCTTCGTACTCCCGTCCTGGAGGGAAGGCCTTCCTCGCTCCGCGATCGAGGCGGCTGCGATGGCACGTCCTCTCGTCCTGACCGACATCCGAGGCTGCCGTGAGGTAGCTACCCCGAACGTCGAGGCGTTGTTCGTCCCGAAGAAGGACCCGCGGGCGCTCGCCCATGCGATCTCATACCTCCTCGACGACCCAGAGGTCAGGGCGCGGATGGGAGCCGCGGCGCGCCGGCGCGCCGAGACCGCGCACGATGAGAGACGGGTCGCGGCGGCCGTTGTCGGCCAGACCGAGAAGATCCTTACCATGAAAGGCCGACCGACCCCACCGGTGCGGGCTCAACCGGCGATAAGGACCGCCCGCACCCAGGACGTGCCCGCGATAGTGCGACATCACACCCGGGCACTCCCGAATGCGTTCCTCCCGCGCCTCGGACTGGGGTTCCTCAGCGCACTCTACGAGGCCCTGCTACGCGATCCCTCGGGCGTGGTACTGGTCGCGGCTTCGGAGAGCGGAGCCGTACATGGATTCGTCGCGGGGACACCCTCCCTGGGGGCCTTCTATCGGCGTTTCCTCCGAAGGCACGGGGTTACCGCGGCCGCCCGGGCCGCGGGGCGCCTGGTGCGTCCGTCGAACCTGAGAGCCGCCCTCGAGACCTTGGATCTCGGCCGCTCTCCAGCCGCTCGGAGAGCCGAGCTCATGGCGATCGCGGTAGATCCATCGGTAAGGGGAAGCGGTGTGGGCCGTGCCCTGGTCGAGGGCCTGATGACGTCGTTGTGCCACGACGGGGTGAGATCGGTCGCCGTGACGGTCGAGTCCGCCAACAGAGGAGCCGTGGACTTCTATCGCGCCCTCGGGTTCAGCCCGGTGGCCACTACGGAGGTCCACCGCGGCACGTCCAGCGAGATCCTGGTCCGCTCCTGCGATCACGACCAGCCGAACGAGGACCCGAGCAGGTCGTAGAGCTCCCGGTTCGGTTGTAGGTAGATCTCCTTTAGGGCTTCCTGGAC
Organism: Actinomycetota bacterium; assembly: GCA_046262015.1. Lineage (GTDB taxonomy): Bacteria > Actinomycetota > CADDZG01 > CADDZG01 > WHSQ01 > JBHENN01. The sequence goes on from JBHENN010000123.1 coordinate 60,893, forward strand.
GGACCGCGGCACCGCCATCCGGTCCGGCGCCGCACCCCGCGCATAGCTGTAGTTGCGCCTCGGACTCGTCACGCAAGGAGGCAGCCCGAGGAAGTCCGTCACCTGTCTCAAGGTCTGCTCGGTGTCGTGGAAGAGATCCCGGCTGTTGAGGATGAGGAAGCGCTCCCGCTCGAACGCTTCCAGCCAACCCCCTAGTTGTTGTGCGTAGAGACCACGCGACACGTACGAGAAGCGCAGCGCATCCCTCACCACCCGAGGATCCTCGTTCAGCAGAGCCGCGCGGGCATCTCCTATCCGGTCTTGCTCGGAGAGGAGGGCCGCCTCCGGTTCGAGGGACTCGAACCCGAGACGCGTCATGTGCTGGAAGTGCGAGATCGCTCGTTCTGTGGGGTCGCGTAGCAAGACGATGAACCTGGCATCCGGCAACGAGGCGGCGATACGCGCCGGAGCCAGAGGGTGGAACAGATAATCAGGCGTAGCCTCGAACGCCAGCAACCGATCCCGGCGCGCCTTGGTGACCAGTGGGAAGTGCGCCCGGTACCAACGCTCGCCGTTGTGGAAAGCTCGCGTGAAGTACTCCGTCTCCTTCCGAAGAGAAGCGGCGAGGTTGGGATGTTCGCCGAGATATCTGTAGAGGGAGCTCGTTCCGCAGCGCTGCGCGCCCAACACCACCAAACCGGGAAGCATGCGGCGTCCGGCCGTTAGCTTCCTCTGCTTCAACCGGGCGCGAGCCACGGAGCGGCGGATCCGTAGCGCGGTGCGCGGGTCCAGCCGCGCCAGGAGCCGTTCCACGCCTCCATCTTCCTACGCGACGCATTGCTCACGCCCCGGCCGGTGATACCTTGCGCCGGCACGCACCCGGCGATAGGAGTACCAACAGGATGTCGGCGTCCGGTCCGGTGGGAGACGAACCCGCGTTCCCAAGCCTTCTTCCCCTCGCACGGCCGTACCTCCCGGATCCAGCTGCACTCGAAAGCGATCTCAAGGAGATCCTCGGAAGCGGCCGCTTGACCAACGACAGATTCGTAAGAGCCTTGGAGGAAGAGGCTGCCCGTTTCCTAGGCGTTCGCCACTGTGTTGCGGTCTCTTCATGCACCGCCGGGCTCATGCTCGTCCTGCGAGCTGCAGGTGTCCGGGGCGGGGTTGTCCTTCCATCGTTCACGTTTGCAGCTACGGCGCACGCCGCGGCATGGAACGACCTCCACCTCTCGTTCGCCGATGTCAAGCCGGGAACCCTCACGCTTGAATCCGAGGAGATCGGGGTCCGCTCCGTACCTGATACCGAAGCCGTCATCGCGACACACATCTACGGGAGCCCTTGCGACGTGGAGGCGATCGAGCGCGAGGCGACGACGCGGTCTCTCTTCGTGATGTTCGACGCCGCTCACGCCTTCGGGGCACGTCGCAACGGCAGCCACGTAGGGGGCTTCGGAGATGCAGAGGTTTTCAGCCTTACGCCGACGAAACCGGTCGTCGCAGGTGAAGGCGGCATCGTGGCGACCAACAACGACGACCTCGCCCGCCGGCTCAAGGTCGGGCGCGACTACGGCAACCCCGGAGACTATGACTGCATCTTCGTCGGTTTGAACGCGCGCATGTCTGAGATGCACGCCGCTCTGGCGCTACGGTCGCTCGCGACTCTCCCAGAGCGGCTCGATATCCGCGCCGCGCTCGCTCGCAGCTACCGAGACCTGAGCATGGAGGTCCCAGGGATCGCGGTGGTGTGGCCGGAAGAGGGCGACGATTCGACCTTCAAGGACCTCACCGTGGTCGTGGACCCCGATGCCTTCGGATGCGATGCCCCAACGCTCGCAGATCGGCTCGCAGCGAACAACGTGGAGACGCGCCGCTACTACTACCCTCCGGTCCACCGCATGAAGGCATACTCCGCACATGCTGAGACCGAGCTACCCGTCACGGACCAGACCGCCCCCAATGTCCTCTCGCTTCCTCTGTGGGAGCGGATGTCCGCCTCAACCCCCGAGAGGGTCGTGCGCGTCCTCGAGCGGATCCACGACCTCGGATAACGAGGAACGACGGTCCCGTGCGACCTCTGCACAGATAGGAGGAACACTAGACTTGGCGCCGACCGACCTCACAACCGGGCGAGACGACGCAGCGTAAGAGGTGGACGGCATGGACTTCGATCTATCTCCGGAGCAAAGCCTGCATCGGGAGAATGTGATCGCGTTCGCGCGGAAAGAGCTCAACGACGATGTCCTGGATCGAGACCGCGTTCATTCGTTCTCCAGAGCAGCCTGGGAGAAGTGCGCCGATTTCGGGATCCAGGGCCTCCCGATCCCTGAGGAGTTCGGCGGCTCCGGTGCCGGTGCGCTGACCACCATGCTCACGATGGAAGCGCTCGGCTATGGGTCCAAGGACAACGGACTCATCTTCTCGCTGAACGCGCAGATGTGGGCTTGCCAGATGCCGCTCCTCCGGTTCGGAAGCGACGACCAGAAACAGCGCTTCCTTCCCTCTCTCTGCGCCGGAACCTCGGTAGCAGCACACGCTATGTCGGAGCCCGAGTCAGGCTCCGATGCGTTTGCTCTGAGCGCGACCGCCAAGAGGACCACCGAGGGCTACGTGTTGAATGGATCCAAGTCGTTCGTCACGAATGGCCCTGTAGCCGACCTCTTCGTCGTCTTCGCCACCCTTGACAAGAGCCGGGGTTTCGCGGGGCTCTGCGCTTTCCTCGTGGAAGCCGGCACCTCGGGCCTTACCGTCGGGCCTCCCCTTCACAAGATGGGCCTGAGGACTTCGCCGATGAGCGAGCTCTTCCTGGATGGGTGCGAGGTGAGTGGCGAGAGCCTCCTCGGTAAGGCCGGTGGAGGGATGGTGGTGTTCCATCACGCGATGGAATGGGAACGCAGCTGCATCCTCGCGTGCACGGTAGGCACGATGCAGCGTCAGCTCGAGGCATGCCTGCAACAGGCGCGAGATCGGAGCCAGTTCGGTCGACGGATAGGGGACTTCCAGGCGGTCTCCCACAGGATCGTGGACATGAAGCTGCGCGTCGAGACGGCGCGCCTGCTGCTCTACAGGCTGGGCTGGCAGATGGATCGTGGCGTCGTCGATCGGGGGAGCTCTGCGCTCGTGAAGCTGCATCTCAGTGAGTCCTTCGTGCGGTCGAGCCTGGACGCGCTGCAGATCTTCGGTGCCTACGGTTACCTGGAGGAGACGGAGATAGAGCGAGAGGTAAGAGATGCCATCGGCAGCCGTCTTTACTCGGGCACGTCAGAGATCCAGAGGAACGTGATCGCCCACTCGATGGGTCTATAGGATGCCGCCTTTCGGCGGACACGATGGCGAACGGGGTGGCAGTGCTATGGGCAACGGAGGGATCGAAGACCGGGTACGCCGGTTCCTCATCGAGGACCTCCACTACGCGGGGCCGGCCGACGAGCTCACGTCGGACCACGACCTGATCGAGAGCCGCGTGATCGATTCCCTGGGGATCTTCCAGATCGTCTCCTTCCTCGAAAGTGAGTACGGCGTCGAGATCGACGATGAAGACCTCTTGCCGGAGAACTTCGGGACCCTAGGTGAAATCGCCCGCCTCGTGGAGTCCCGCACCTCCGGGACTGACTAGGATCCCAGAGAGCACTCACCTGAGGGGACCATCATGGCCGTAGTCCTTCCCACTGCTTCGGACTCCGTAGCCATCGACCATGCGGCCGGGACCCGTCACTGCGTAGAGTTCTTCGGGCGGGGGGAGGAAAAGCTATTCGGTTCCCTTCACTCACCTCTCGGCGCACCCAGCCGAGGGTTGGTCATATGCACCTCGATCTCGGCGGACTTCACGGCCAACTACCGGCGCGAGGTGGCTCTCGGACGCGCCCTCGCGGCCCGGGGTGTAGCGGTGCAGCGGTTCCACTACCGCGGAACGGGGCATACGTTCGGGGAGCCGGAGGCGATGACCTTCTCAGGGATGGTTGAAGACGCGCTGGCTGCAGCGGATCAACTGCGTTCATCCACAGGGGTCAGCGCCCTCGCCTTCATGGGGACCCGCTGGGGAGCGCTGGTATCGGCCGCCGCCGCCCGCCGCTTCCCCGGCGCGCCGCTGATCCTGTGGGAGCCGGTCCTTGAAGCGAAGCGGTTCTTTCGCGACGCAACCCGTGCACGGATCATGGCTTCGGTGGCACAGAACAAGGCCGAACGACTAACCGGGGAGCGGATCATCGCGGAGCTGAAGGAGCACGGGACCCTCGACATCCTCGGCTACACGATGGGGCTGCCACTGTACGAGACATCCGAGGCCCGAACGCTGACCGACGAGCTCGGCGACGACCCGCGGCCGCTGCTTCTCGTGCCCCTCAACCCGGCCGCCGCCGTCGATCGCCGGTTCACGGAAGCGGCGGCGCGATGGTCCGAGAAGGGATTCGCCGTCACCACCACCGCGATCGCGGTCCAGGAGAGCTGGTGGTTCCGTGACGACAAGATGCCCGGCACGGTCGACGACCTCGTGGATCTGACGGGAGACTGGCTGCTGGGCCAACAAGAAGGTCATCGGTGAACACCGGCGCGGCTCTCGAGTCCCCGGTCTTCTTCCCCAGCGCGTCTCCCGAGGGCGAGGCTCTGTTCGGCATCTTCACGGCGCCTGCCGGTCGGTCGAATGGAACGGGGGTGATCCTCCTGGCCGGAGGGGGACATCCGTCCCCTGGACGGAACAGCAACTGGGTGAAGCTGACCCGCAAGCTCGGGCAGCTCGGCTATCACAGCCTGCGTTTCGACTACCACGGCGTCGGCGAGAGCGCCGGTCGGCTGGAGAGACTCCATCTCGCCCGCCCGTTCGTCGACGACCTCGAGGGAGCGGTCCGGTGGCTGGTCGGGCGCGGCGTCAACGACATCGTCCTCCTCGGAACCTGCTTCGGAGCGCGCACCGCCCTGGCGGGCGCGGCCCGGATCACCGATCTCCGGGGCATCGCCATGCTCGCCGGTCCGATCCGGGATTTCGAGATGGGCGACCCCACCCACCTCCCTCTCTCTGCCTATGCAAAGCTCGCCGTGAACAGGGTGGGGATCAAGAAGCTCCTCGACCGCCAGAAGCGAGCCGAATACGTGCGCTTCGCCCGCACGAAGGGGCGCGCCGCGTGGGACCGAACGTGGCAGAGAGTCACCCAGCGCGACGGAGCCGCTCGGATCGAACCCAGCGCCAACTATCACAGCGCGCTGCAGGGGTTGGTGGAACGATCCGTCCCCACACTGATCGCGTTCGGCGCCGAAGAAGCGTTCTTCTACGAGTTTCAGAAAGCTCGCTCGGGCAAACTCGGACGCCTGCTGAATCGTGGTGGCGGTCGGATCGAGGTCGTCGCGACGCCCTGTCCGCTGCACGGGTTCACCAGCGTTGAAGCTCAGGAGACCGCCGAGGGGCTCTTCCTCGGATGGTTGGCCAGGCTTCCACCGCTGCGGGGGGAACGCACGCCCGTCGGAGCGCAGCAGGCCTAGACGCGTCCGATCCGCGCAGCTGGCAGACTTCCGCCATGTCCAAGGTCTTGCATGGGCTGGTGGAAGTCGCCGCCGCGGCGCGCCCGGGCTCGAGCGCCGTGGTAGATGGGGATCGTCATGCCAGCTACGCCGACCTCGATAGCGCCTCCAACCAGGTTGCCGCGGCTCTTACGGAATCTGGCCTCGGCCGCGGCAACCGCATCGCGCTCTACATGGATAAGTCGCCCGAGGCAGTGGCTGCGATCTACGGGATACTGAAGACTGGCGCGGCGTACGTTCCCCTCGACCCCCAGACGCCGCCCGCCCGGCTCGGTTACGTCGTGCGCGACTGCGGGGTCCGAGGGATCCTCTACGGCAGGGAGACGGCCGACCGCCTTCCACACGTGCTTCAGGGTGCTCAGACCGTGGAGGTCGCGGCCGTGATGAACGGCAACGAGCCGGTGCACATCGACGGGGTCCGGGCCCTGACCCAGGCGGACGTCGATGCGATCTCGCCTAGCCGCGCGGCCACGGATGTGAACGAAGATGATCTTGCCTACATCCTCTACACCTCGGGATCCACCGGCGATCCCAAAGGCGTGATGCTCACTCATAGGAACGCGCTGGCGTTCGTTCTGTGGGCTGCGGACCGATTCGCGATCGAGGGGCAGGATCGTCTGTCCAGCCATGCTCCCTTCCACTTCGACCTATCCGTATTCGACCTGTTCGCCGCGGCAGCGGCCGGTGCGGCGGTCGTGCTGGTTCCTCCCGAGGCGTCCATCTTCCCGCGCAAGCTCGCCCGGTTCATCGAGGACGAGGAGATCTCCATCTGGTACTCCGTGCCGGCGATCCTCAGCCGGCTCGCGACCAGGGCGGCGCTCAAGGCGGGCGATCTTTCCAGCCTACGAACGGTCCTGTTCGCAGGAGAGGTCTTCCCGACCAAGTACCTGCGCGCGCTCATGCGGCTACTGCCACACGCCCGCTTCTTCAATCTCTATGGCCCGACCGAGACCAACGTCTGCACCTACTACGAGGTCCCCGAGCTCCCCGACGACATGACCGACCCGATCCCGATCGGGCGTCCCATCGCGGGCGTGGAGACGATCGTCGTCACGGATGAGGGGACCGAGGCTGCCCCCGGGGATACCGGCGAGCTCTACGTGCGGGGTGCCACAGTGATGCAGGGTTACTGGGGGGATGCTGCGCGCACGGACCAAGCGCTCGTCCGCGCACCGCTCGGCGCGGATCCCGCGCGACCCCTGTACCGAACCGGGGATCTGGTCTGCGAAGACACCGAGGGGAACTACCGTTTCCTCGGCCGCCGCGACGCCCAGATCAAGAGCAGGGGCTATCGGATCGAGCTGGGCGACATCGAGACGGCCCTTTACGCTCACCCATCCGTCGTCCAGTGCGCCGCGGTGCCGGTCCCGGACGAGCTCGTGACCAACCGGATCAAGGCCTACGTGGCCACGCGGGACCCGATCACCCCCATCGACCTCGCCCGCTTCTGCGAGGCTCGGCTACCGCCGTACATGGTGCCCGATGCGTTCGAGTTCGTGAGTGAGCTTCCCAAGACCTCGACCGGGAAGATCGACCGCGCCGCCCTCCGTTGAAAGCGAGGCTAGCCGCTCGGCTCCCTCATCCTGATCAGCTTGTCGCCCTTGAAGTCCTTCTTGACCTGGGTCTTGCCCGACGGCCACAGGACCCTCAGCTTCGCGACCCCGAGCTTGCGTCCCAACCCGAAGTGAACGACCTTGTCGTTCCCTGATGACAGGCTGATCCCTCCGCAGAACACCATGCGCGTCATCTTGCGCGTTGAGCGCTTGGGAGGGAGCACGACGCGCGCTCCGCACGCATCCCGGTTGCTGATCGTGCCCTCGAGGTCGACCGCCAGCCAGTGGCGTTTCCCGAACGGGGTCACGTTCCGCAACATGCTCGGGTTCCCGTTGGCGTTGACGACGTACATGTCGACGCGGCCGTCGCGGTCGTAGTCGGCGACCGCGATCCCGCGCGTGGTGACCCCCTCCTCCATCGCTCCGCTGACCGCGCTGTGGTCGAGGAAGGTGCCGTCGCGGTTGTTGGTGAAGGTCGCGTTGGGCTGCCCCGTCTGCCCGGCAAGGTCGCCCGCCCCGACGTACAGGTCCTCCCATCCATCGTTGTTCAGGTCGGCGAAGAACAATCCCCAAGTGATCGCCTTCGCGCTCGTCGTCTGGTAGGGCCGGTCGACCCGCGCTTCCACGGCGCGGTCGACGAACCCGGAAGAAGTGCGCGTCAGGAGGTACGTCTCCAGGATGTTGGAGAGCGCCAGATCGAAGTCGAGGTCGCGGTCGTAGTCGCCGACCCCGATCCCCATCGAATTGATCCGCAGCGCGCTGCCGGACTCGACCGAGATGTCGGTGAACCTGCCGTCGTCGTTGCGCCACAGATGGTTCTCGTCGGGGTTCGTCCCCAGGTAGTCGTTGGCGAGGTACAGGTCGACGTCGCGGTCGAGGTCGTAGTCGAACCACGCGGCCTGGAAGCCCGCCCCGATCGTGCCGTCGCCGAGCAGCGCAGCAGTGACGTCGCTGAAGGTCCCGTCTCCGTTGTTGTGATACAGCTTGTCGGCGAAGTACGTCTGCGGGTTGGTCCCGTCGTCGCAGTGGGTGTGGTTGATCGAGTAGAGGTCGAGCAGACCGTCGTTGTCGTAGTCACCCCACGACGCGCCCTGGCTCGGTCCTGCGTCCCCGACCCCAGCGGTGGCGGTGACGTCGGTGAAGAACCCGTTCCCGTCGTTCCGGAACAGCTGGTTCGGGCCGTAGTAACTCACGTATAGATCTTGGTCGCCGTCGTTGTCGTAGTCGGCGAAGACCGCGCCGAGGCCCCGGACCGTGCTGCTGACATTGCCCTGGACCCCGCGGGCTGCGGCCTCATCGACGAAGACGCCGCCCTGGTTGATGAACATCTGCCCGGGGTCGTCGCGCCGCGGGAAGTAGAGGTCGAGGTCCCCGTCACCTTCGACGTCGGCCCACGCCGCACCTCGGCCCCAGTCCCCACACTCGTGGCGGGTGATCGTGCTGGCGAGACCGGTCGTCGCGTTGACGTTCTCGAACTTGGGGATAGGGCGACGCGAGGTCTGGACCTCGAACCGCAGCGGGCTCGCTTGGGCTCCCTCGGCGACGAGCTCGAACGTGCCGAGGTCGGGGAACCACTGCGAGGTCATGACGTAGCCCTCGTAGGTGGTGTCCCCCCCCGCCGGGATCGTCCGGCTCCACGTCTTCACCGCGACCGCGGCGTCGGGCCGATCGAGCGGGTAGAGCTTGAACGTGATCAGGATCGACTCGCTGGCGGAACCGCTGTTGGTGGCGGTCGCCCGATACTCGAACGGCTCCCCCTGTCGGACCGTCGTGGGGCCGGTCGCCTCCAGGACCACGTCGGCCGCCGACGCCGCCGGCGCCTGCACCACCACGCCGCCTGCGGCCACGGCGGCGATCACGAGGATCCGCAGGCCGCGGGAACCGGGAGGGCTGAGTGGACGTCTGTGTGCTCTGGCTCGACGCATCATGACCCCTATAGCTCCCCCGTCGCCCATCGCGCCAGCGCGAGCTCGGCGACCGTGCGTCCGAGGGTTAGCCCTGCCTCGTTGTCGCTCCGGAAGTGGATCCCACCCAGCAAGCGCGAGTACGCCGCCTGCTCCGCCAGCTCGTTGAGCAGGTCTCCCGCCTCGGGGAAGTAGTGGGTCAACAGACGCCCCGCCCCACCCGAGAACGTCGAATGGCCCGCCGGGTACGACGGGAAGGGCGGGGTGGTGATGTACGAGCACCACAGCTCCTTGCCCTCCTCCGCGGGACAGGCATAGACCCGCCTGCTCGGATCCTGCTCCAGCTCCGCTTCCGTGCACAGGACGGTCCCGTCGTCGCACAGGCGCAGCACGGCCGTGATCGGCCGGATGCTCCACCAGAAGTACTTCGCCTCGAAGAACGCGATCGCCGAGTCCTGGTTCACGACGTTCAACAGGGCGAAGATCTCCGCGGTCTTCTTGGTCCCGGTGATGTCGAAGGTGTCGAGCAGATCGAGGGCGATCTCGTTCCAATGCCCCGGAGGGGTCCCGGTGCCGGGCCCGTCGTCCCAGAAGGTGGCGATCGCCTTCTGCTCGTCGGTCAGGTTGGCGTGGACGTCCATGACCTCGAACAGATCGGTCATGAACTCCTCGGAACCGTAGGCGGGCGGGGGAGGGATGCCCGACGCGACGCGCGCCTCGGACGGGCTCTCGAGCGCCCACGGGAGCCACGTCCCGATGGGCCCGCCAATGGGGCTCTCGTACGGCGGAGGGGTGGGCTCCCAGTACTGCTCGCCCTCGGGACGAGGGTAGGCGAAGCCCGTGTTGGTGCTGCCGTCCGAGTTGCCGCGGGCGATGAACAAGGCGGCGGCCTCGCGGCCCAACCGGCGCGCGCGCTTCACGTCGCTCGGATAGTTCACGCCGGCGAGCTTGCGCGTCTTGATCGCCTCGTCCACGAGCGCCTCGAACGTCGCCGGTGGCTCGAGCGGGAACAGATAGGGCAGCAGCTCGCCCGCCGCGCCGGCGATGGCCGCCTCCTCGGGGGCATAGGACGTGCCCCTCTCCTTGAACAGCGGGTCGATGCGGTCGTCGACCTTGTAGGGCGCGCGACGGAAGTAGGTGTTCTGCGAGTCGAACGCCGCGACCATCGCGTCGTACAACCCCGTGTGCAGCAGCACCAGGGCGCGGGCGGCGAACGGCGGGCGGTCCTTGTACTTCTTGACCATCGCGATGGCGGTCTCGGTCCACCTCTGGGTCGCGGGGACGTCGTTCCAGAACTCGACGCGCCGCCTCTGCCGGCGCGTCAGGTCGTCCTGCAGTCGCCGGATCGTGCGCAGCTCGCGCCGCGTCTTGGCCGAGCCGGGAGCGGGGGGAGCCCCGAGGCGGAACTGGTCGGGAGACGTCATGAGGAAGGTCCTGCTGTCGGTCGGAGCGTTCGCCGCGGCCGCCCTGGCGGAGCGCTGGGCCGGCGGAGCGATAAAGCTCGCCCCAAGCATCAGCAGGGTCGCGCCCAGCGCAACCGTGCGATGGATGACCTTCTCGTGCGCGTGCATAGCTAGCTCGTCTCCTCCTGGGATCGTCCGCACCTATCCCCTACCGGGGCCCTTCTCCTCTACGCGGCCGGCTCCTTCATCCTGATCAGTCTGTCCGCCTTGAAGTCCTTCTTGACCTGGGTCTTCCCGGACGGCCAGAGCACCTTGAGCTTGGCCACGCCCAGCCTGCGGCCGAGGCCGAAGTGCACGACCTTGTCGTT
>JBHENN010000124.1:0-32300 GCA_046262015.1 Actinomycetota bacterium
CAACGGTCTCGCCGAGTTGAGGCGATGCTCATGAGGGCTGGCGTACGACTTCCCCGGCCTGCCCCCAACACACTCCCAACATCACTGGCGGATGCAGACGCAAATAGATGTAAGAACCCGTGAGCTCAAAACGGATGGTGACCAGCACTTTTCGGTCTCGTCCTGCGGGGCGCGGCTGCTATGATCACGGGGCCAGTCGGCCACCGATCTTGCTGGAGAGAACCCCCTGATGACGTCCCGGATCGCTCCCACCACGACCGGCGACCACCCCCGAGACGAGCGCCAGGAGCTCGAGCGCGTCGTGATCCGCTTCGCCGGCGACTCCGGCGACGGCATGCAGCTCACCGGGGACCGCTTCACGAGCGCGACCGCGGTGTTCGGGAACGATCTGGTCACCATGCCCGACTTCCCGGCGGAGATCCGGGCTCCGGCCGGCACCCTCGCCGGCGTGTCCGCCTTCCAGATCCACTTCTCCGACCGCGACATCCTCACCCCCGGCGACCAACCGGGCGTGCTCGTCGCGATGAACCCGGCGGCGCTCAAGGCCAACCTCGCCGACCTCGTGCCCGGCGGGTTGCTGATCGTGAACAAGGACTCCTTCGAAGAGCGGAACCTCGAGAAGGTCGGATACCGGAGCAACCCGCTGAGCGACGGCTCCCTGGAGGGCTACCAGGTGTACGAGGTCCCGATGACGTCGATGACGGTCGCCGCTGTCAAGGACACGGGGGTCAGCAAGAAGGAGGCGGAGCGGTCCAAGAACATGTTCGCCCTCGGGGTCATCTCGTGGATGTACTCGCGCTCGCTCGAGCCCACGATCGGGTGGATAGAGAAGAAGTTCGCCAAGAAGCCTGCGATCGCCCAGGCGAACATCGCGGCGCTGAAGGCGGGCCACGCCTTCGGTGAGACCGCCGAGCTGACCGCCTTCGAGGTCCGCCCCGCGACGCTCGCCCCCGGCACCTACCGACGGGTCACGGGCAACCAGGCACTGGCGTTCGGCCTCATCGCGGCCGGCGTCCAATCCCGCCTGCCGCTGTTCCTCGCGTCGTACCCGATAACACCCGCGTCGGACATCCTGCACGAGCTCTCCCGGCACAAGAGCTTCGGTGTCCGCACCGTCCAGGCCGAGGACGAGATCGCCGCGGCCGGGATGGCCCTGGGAGCCGCGTTCAGCGGGCACCTCGGAGTGACGGCGACGTCAGGGCCGGGGCTGGACCTCAAGTCCGAGACGCTGGGTCTGGCGATCTCGCTGGAGCTGCCCCTGATCGTCGTCGACATCCAGCGGGGAGGACCGAGCACCGGGCTGCCGACCAAGACCGAGCAATCCGATCTCCTGCACGCGATGTTCGGACGGCACGGGGAGGCCCCGCTCCCTATCGTCGCCGCGTACTCGCCGCCGTCCTGCTTCTGGGCTGCGATCGAATCGGCGCGCCTGGCTCTCAAGTACATGACGCCGGTCATCCTCCTCTCGGACGGGTACCTCGGCAACGGCGCCGAGCCGTGGAGAATCCCCTCTACGGCGAAGCTGCCGGACATCTCGGTGAAGTTCGCGTCCCAGCCGAACGCGGGCGACGACTTCTGGCCGTTCCTGCGCGACGACCAAACGCTGGCGCGCCCATGGGCGATCCCGGGCACGCCCGGGCTCGAGCACCGGGTCGGGGGCCTCGAGAAGGCCGACGGGACGGGCAACATCTCCTACGACCCCGATAACCACCACCTCATGACGCTGCTCCGACAGGCCAAGATCAGGGCGATCGAAGAGGACATCGAGCCGCTCGAGTTCGACGCCGACGACGACGCCAAAGTGCTCATCCTCGGCTGGGGGTCCACCTACGGCGCGATCGGCGCGGCCACCCGGCGCCTGCGCGCCCGCGGCAAGTGCGTGGCGCGCGCACACCTGAAGCACCTCAACCCGTTCCCCAAGAACACGCGCTCGGTCCTGGAACGCTTCGACAAGGTCGTGATCCCCGAGATGAACATGGGCCAGCTCTCCCGGCTGGTGCGCTCCGAGTTCCTCATCGACACGGTCTCGATGAACAAGGTGAAAGGGCTTCCGTTCCGGGCCGCGGAGATCGAAGAGAAGCTGCTGGAGCTCGTCTGATGGAGGGGGGCATGACGCACGGAGCGGGCGCGGGCGTCGAGGGCGCGGCCTCCGGACGGGGTATAACCGAAGCCGCGGGTGGCGTCGCCACACTGTCGCGCGGCGACTTCGTCAGCGACCAGGAGGTCCGCTGGTGTCCCGGCTGTGGCGACTACGCGATCCTCGCCGCGGTGCAGAGCGTCATGCCCGAGCTCGGGGTGCCGCGCGAGAAGATCGTGTTCGTCTCGGGGATCGGCTGCTCGAGCCGCTTCCCGTACTACATGAACACGTACGGGCTGCACGGGATCCACGGACGCGCGCCTGCTATCGCCACGGGCGTCGCAACCGCCCGGCCGGATCTACAGGTATGGGTGGTGACGGGTGACGGCGACGGGCTCTCGATCGGGGGCAACCACTTGATCCACGCGCTGAGGCGCAACGTGAACCTGAAGATCCTCATGTTCAACAACCAGATCTACGGGCTCACCAAAGGGCAGTACTCCCCGACGTCCGAGCGCGGCAAGATCACGAAGTCAACGCCGTTCGGGTCACTCGAGCAGCCCTTCAACCCGATCTCTCTCGCTCTCGCATCCGAGGCTACGTTCGTCGCACGAACACTGGACGTGGAACGCAAGCACCTGCCCTCCGTACTTCGGCGGGTCGCGGCCCATCGGGGCTCGGCGTTCGTCGAGATCTACCAGAATTGCAACATCTTCAACGACGGCGCGTTCCTCGCGCTGACCTCGAAGGAGGGACGGTCGCAGAACCGCATCTACCTTGAGCACGGCAAGCCGGTGCGGTTCGGCGCCGACCACGAGCGAGGCCTCCGGATGAAGAGCGACGGCAGCCTGGAGGTTGTGGACGTGGCGAGCGCCGGCGAGGACGCCCTGCTCGTGCACGACGAGCACCGTGACGATCCGAGCCTGGCATACGCTCTGTCCCGTATCGCGGATCGTCCCACCGGTCCCACGCCCCTCGGGGTGTTCCGCGACGTGGACCGGCCGGTGTACGGGGACGGGATGGAGCATCAGCTTCGCCGCGCCGCCGAGGAGCAAGGGCCGGGGGACCTCGACCGGCTCCTGGGCGGGGCCGACACGTGGACTATCGAGTGAGAGCGGGATGATGGCCGACTCCGGACCCGGCGGCGAGACCGCCAACGCACGCGACCTGGACACCTCGTACGAGGACAAGGTCGAGCGCCTGGCGCGCAAGCTGCTGTACGGCGGCGACGGGAATCAGGAAGGGGCCAACGACATCGAGACGGCACGCCGCCAGGCGCGCCGGATGCTCGAGGAATCCGAAGCTCGGACGCAGCAAGCGACCGGGCTGCATCCGGAGGACGACGGGGTCATCCGCAGGTCGTCCAGCGAGACCGCATCGAGCGGCGACACGGGCGGGACGCGCCGCGTGTCCGAGGGCGAGTAGATCCCCGCACGCGTTCCAGGCGCCGACCCAGGGTGAGGCCGTGACCGAGCACGGTCATGGGGGGCGCGCCGCATCGCGCGCGCTTCAGAGCCTGGGCGTCTCGCACCTGTTCACGCTCAGCGGCGGGCACATCTTCCCCATCTACGACGGCTGCAAGGCCGACGGCATCCGCGTGGTGGACGTCCGCCACGAGCAAAGCGCCGGCTTCGCCGCGGAGGGGTGGGCGCGCCTCACGCGCTCGGTGGGGGTGTGCGCGGTCACGGCCGGCCCGGGCGTTACGAACCTGATGAGCTCCCTTGCGCAGGCTGGGGCTAACGGCGCGCCGGTGCTCGCGCTGGCGGGACGCGCGCCGGCGTTCAGATGGGGCCAGGGCTCGTTGCAGGAGATCGATCACGTGCCGTTCGTCGACCCGCTCGCTCCGGCGCGCACCGTGGGCTCCGCCCGGGACGTGCCCGCTGCCGTCGTGGACGCCGCGGGGCGCGCTCGCTCCCGGCCACGGGGGCCGGTCTTCCTCGACTTCCCCCTGGACGTCATGTACGGACTGGACGACTTCGAGGTCCCGCCGCCGGGTGCCGGGTCAAAGAGGGGGCCGGCACCGCACGCGGGTTCGGCGGATGGCGACATCGACCGGGTCGCCGAGCTGATCGAGAACTCGGAGCGACCGGTGCTGGTGGCCGGGTCCAACGTCTGGTTGGACCGCGCCGAGGACCGGCTGGCGACCCTGGTCGAGGCCGCCGGGATCCCCATGTACATGAACGGCCAGGGGCGCGGGTGCCTGCCCGCCGACCACCCTCTGGCGTTCGCGCGGAGCCGGTCGGCCGCGATGACCGCTGCTGATCTGGTGATCGTGGCCGGCGCGCCGCTCGACTTCCGGCTGGGTTTCGGCCAGGGGTTCGCGAGCGGCGCGCGCGTGGTGCACATGAACGCGGGACCTCCTCCCCGTCACGTCGAGCTCGCGTGCCCGCACGTGGCCGACCCGCTGGACCTGGTCTTCGGGGGCATCGCCGACGGCCTGCGACGCGCTCCCGACACCTCGGCGTGGCGCGCGCACCTGCGCACGGTCGAGGACTCCAAGCGCGCGGCCGCCCAGGCGGACCTCGCCTCGACGCAGGTCCCGATCCATCCGCTGCGCGTCTACGGCGAGCTTGCCCGGGTGCTCGAGCGCGACGCGATCGTCATCGGGGACGGTGGCGACTTCGTGTCCTTCGCCGGGCGAGAGGTTGCGTCGTACGTGCCGGGGGCGTGGCTGGATCCGGGGCCCTTTGGCTGTCTCGGCTGCGGGCCGGGCTACGCACTGGCCGCGCGGCTCGCGCATCCGGACCGGCAGGTCGTCCTGCTGCTCGGGGACGGAGCGTTGGGGTTCTCACTGGCCGAGCTCGAGACGATGGTGCGACTCGACCTTCCCGTCACCTGCGTCGTCGGGAACAACGGGATCTGGGGTCTCGAGAAGCACCCCATGCGCGCGCTGTACGGCTACGACATGGCCGCCGACCTCCAGCCGGGGTTGCGCTACGACCAGGTCATGGAGGCTTTCGGAGGTAACGGCGCGCTCGTAGCGGATCCCGATGCGGTGGGGCCGGCGCTCCGGCGCGCCCTCGACTCGGGCGTGCCGTCACTCGTCAACGTGGTAACCGACCCGGAGGTCGCCTACCCGCGCGCCTCCACCCTCGCGTGACCGCGCCCGCGTCCGCCGCGGCGGCGGTGGCTCCCGGCCTGCACGTCGGAGAGCTCCAGCTCGCCTCGACGACGTCACGCTGATGCCGGGCCACGAGCTGTGGCACGTGCTCGTCCTCGTCGTCGTCCTGCTCGGCGTGGCGGGGGCGGCTCTGGCGGTCCTGGCGCCCGTCCTCTTCGACGAGCCCTCGGGAGGGGCCCCGCGATCCCGCCGGCGAGCCGCCCTGGGCGGTCTGGCCGCCGCGATCGGGGCGGTGACCGCGGAATGGCTGTGGGTCCACTAAGTGTTGACTACAATGACCATCTAGCCCACGTGGGCCTACCGCGTCGGCCGACAAGGAGGAACCGACCGTGGCGATGACCGAAGAGAAGACCGAGCTGGCTCCCATCACGATCAGCGCGACCGCCGCCTCCAAGGTGAAGGAGCTGCTCGAGCGTGAGGTCGAGGCCTCGCCGGAGGAGCACGTCGACAAGGAGTACGCCCTGCGGGTCGCGGTCCAGCCCGGCGGCTGCGCCGGCCTGCGCTACGCCCTCTACTTCGACGACCGCCAGCTCGACGGCGATGTCGTGGTCGGCTTCGAAGGCATGCAGGTCAGGGTCGACAAGATGAGCGCTCCCTATCTCCAGGGCGCGGAGATCGACTATCTCGACGGGCTCCAGCAGTCGGGCTTCACGATCAACAACCCCAACGCCAAGGGGACCTGCGCGTGCGGGGACTCCGCCCAGTTCTGACCCACCCTCCTAGCGCGTCTCCCAGGGCCGCTACTTAGGAGCGGCCCTCTTCACGGGGGGCCGGGGGGCCGACGGACTATGATGGCCTCGCTCATGAAGAGCGGGGGAGGGACCGGCCCGTAGATCCCGCCGCAACCACCGGCTCGCCGGCAGGTGCGAATCCCGGATGGATGAGCCGGATCGTCTCACCGAGCCTGGCCTCTCCCGTCCGGGAGAGGTTTTCTCGTTTCTGGAACAGGAGGTTCGATGAGGATCGAGACCACCGTCGTCGGGTCCTACCCGAAGCCGCCGGACGAGGGTGATCCCTTCGTCCTGCGCAAGACCCTGCACGCCGTCCACAAGGGCGAAGCGACCGAAGCGGACGTGGAGTCGGCTCAGGGCGAGCTCGTCCGCACCGTGATCGCGGAGCAGGAGCGAGCCGGCATCGACATCGTCACCGACGGACACGGGCGCTGGGACGACCTCTTGACGCCGTTCGCTCGCACCCTCGAAGGTTTCGAGATAGGCGGCCTGCTCCGGTGGTTCGACAACAACGTCTACTACCGACGCCCGATCTGCGTCGGGCCGGTCGGATGGAAA
Organism: Actinomycetota bacterium; assembly: GCA_046262015.1. Classification (GTDB taxonomy): domain Bacteria; phylum Actinomycetota; class CADDZG01; order CADDZG01; family WHSQ01; genus JBHENN01. The sequence goes on from JBHENN010000124.1 coordinate 6,488, forward strand.
GGCCCTGCGACCATCGGGGAGTTCCGGTTCGCGCAGTCGGTTGCGACCGGGCCCGTCAAGGCGGTGATCCCGGGCCCCGTGACCTTCGCTCACCTCTCGGTCGACGAGCACTACGGCGACCATCCGGGATTCGTGCTGGCGCTCGCGGGTGTGCTCGCGCGCGAGGCGGTCGAGTTGGAGCGGGCCGGCGCTCGTTTCATCCAGATCGACGAGCCCGCCCTCCTGGACGCGCCCGAGGACCTCGCGCTCGCCCGCGACGCGATAGCCGTCGTCACCGGCGAGCTGACCCAGGCCGAGACGACCCTGGGCACCTACTTCGGCGACGCCAAGCGGTTGGGGACGGAGTTGTTCGAGCTGCCGGTCGATGTATTCGCCTTCGACCTCGTTTCGGGACCCGAGAGCGCCCTCTTGCTCGATCACGCCCCGGCGGGCAAGAAGATCCAGGCCGGCGTCGTCGATGCGCGCAACACGAGGCTCGAGCCACTGGACGACCTGGTGCGTCAGATCTCCGACCTCGCCGAGCGGGTCGGGCCGGACCGCCTCCGCGTGAGCCCGTCGTGCGGGCTCGAGTTCCTCCCCCGCGAGAAAGCCCGCGCCAAGCTGCACCGGCTCGTGGACGCGGCGCAGAAGGTGAGCGCGTGATGGGTGAGATAGACCTGGCCGGCAAGGGCCTGTGGACGACCTCGGTCGGCAGCATGCCGAAGCCCGACTACCTGCTGCAGGCGCGTGGACGGGCGGCGCGCAAGGAGATAGAGCGTGACGAGCTGCGTGCGCTGGAGGAGAGGGCCACGCGCGAGTGGATCGAGTTCCAGACCTCGATCGACACCGATCTGGTCGTGGACGGTGAGCAGTACCGAGGCGACATGGTTGCTTACTTCGCCGAGGAGCTTGTAGGCCTCGAGATCGGCGGTCTGGTCCGCTCTTACGGCAACCGCTACTACCGCAAGCCCATAGCGACCGGTCCGGTAGGCCGCGACCACCCGATCACCGTCGATTGGTGGCGTTTCGCCCAGTCGCTGACCGACAAGCCGGTGAAGGGCATGCTCACCGGGCCCTACACGATCTGCGATTGGTCCTTCAACGAGCACTACGGAACGCGCCGCGACTTCGTGCTCGACCTGGCGCGGGTCGTCCGCGACGAGGCGCTGGACCTGGAACGCGCCGGAGCGCGCTATATCCAGATCGACGAGCCCGCGGCGTCCACACGGATGGACGAGCTGGATCTCGTGATTGAGGCGATGCAGATCGTTACCGAGCCTCTGACCGCTCACACGATCACCCACATCTGCTATGGCGACTTCCATCGGGCGTATCCCAAGATGCTCCAGATCCCGGTCGACCAGATCGACCTGGAGTTCGCCAACTCCGAGTACTCACTCCTCGACGAGTTCTCGGACGACCCCTTCACCAAGGTGATCGGCCTGGGCGTCGTCGACGTGCACTCCCACGTCCTGGAGCCGGTCGAGGACATCGTCGATGGGATCCGGCGTTCGCTCAAGCAGATCCCGCCGGACCGGATGTTCGTCGACCCGGACTGCGGCCTCAAGACACGCAGCGTCGACGAGGCCAAGGCCAAGCTGAGGAACATCAAGAAGGCCGTCGACATCGTCCGAGCCGAGCTCTGACGGGCCACCGATCGCGCGACCAGGGAGGAAGGCCACGATGAAGATCCAGGCGACGTGCAACACGTGCGATAGGGCGTTCATCCTCTCGCAGATAGGGCCCGACTCGGACGCCCCGGGCCGCTGCCCCTTCTGCGGCGCTCACTTCGCGCGTCACTACACCACGGTCCTCGTCGACACGGTGGGGGCCGCAGAGAGGGCAGCGTCCGCGTTCGTGGACGCTCTCGGACGGCTGCAGGGGATCGATACCGGATTCGAGATCGACGTCGAGGACCTCCTCAGGTCGATGAACGAGCAGGTTCGAGGTAACGACATGCAGCGCGCGGCCCGGTGATCCCGGGCGCACCACCTGGTCGACGCGTATTCTGACGTGCCCCCCCGTACCCTCCTGGTCGTCACCGAGGACGAGGCGATCTCCCAGGCTGCGCGGTTCGGATTCCCGTCCGACACCCAGGTGGTCGTCATGCCGGATGCCGGCGCCGCGTCGGAGTGGATGAAGCACTCCATACCTGCGGCCGTCGTGGCGGAGATCCGAACGGGCAACGAGGGTGGGTTCGCCCTCGGTAAGGACATGCGCGCGGACGAGAGGCTGGCGCGCGTCCCCCTGGTGATGATCGTGGAACGCATGCAGGACCTGTGGCTCGCCCGTCAGGCCGGTGCCGACCTGTGCCTTCGGAAGCCGCTGGGGATGGGCGATCTCGTGGCGCGGACGCTCGAAGTGGCGGAGTCCGGCGCGAAGTAGCAGGTCAGGGCCATTGCGGCCCCGCGGATCCCACGCGTAGAATTACAAGATTGTAATTCGTCGCCGGGCCGCGGCCCGGCCGGGGGAAAGGCCGGGGATGCAGAGGATCACCACCAAGCTGTTGCAACCCGTGGAGTGGCAGGCACGGGCACGGTGCGCGGAGACGGATCCTGAGATCTTCTTCCCCGAACGCGGAGGCTCCTCGAAGGCCGCGCGCGCGGTGTGCACCAACTGCGACGTCAGGTTGCAATGCCTCGAGTACGCGCTCAACAACAAAGAGCAGTTCGGTATCTGGGGAGGAACGTCAGAGCGCGAGCGCAGACGTCTGCGTAAGGAACGCTCGATGCGTCGCTTGCGCGCGGTTTCGTAGCCTCGACGGTCTCGATACGACGCGCGTTCCGCTCGCGCGACAACGCGCGTTCGATCGGCGAGACCGCCCGCGGTGCCGGAAAACAGCACCGTCGTCCGGACGTCCAGTGCGCCACGGTTCGACAAATGCTTGCACCTTGTCGAAAAATCGTGCCTAATTACATGCGGATGTGCGTTTGTGCATCCGCGTTCCACGCGATGGATCTCGGCGCAAGCGAGTGCGCGAGTGCCGAGAAAGGAAAGACGGGGTCGATGGGATCTCGCACGGACGCACGATTGGAGGTGACCGTAAGTGGCCGCAAAGAAGACGACAGGTCGCAAGACTGCAGCTCGCAAGTCGAGTGGCAGACGCAAGACGACGGCACGTAGGGCGACGGGCGCGCGCAAGAGCACTGCCCGCAAGAGCACCGGGACGCGCAAGAAGTCGACCGGGCGCAAGAAGACCACCGGGGCACGCAAGTCGACCGGCCGTAAGAAGACGACCGGGCGCAAGAAGGCGACCGGCCGTAAGAAGACCACCGGGACGCGCAAGAAGGCGACCGGGCGCAAGAAGGCGACCGGGCGCAAGAAGGCGACCGGGCGCAAGAAGACCACCGGGGCACGCAAGTCGACCGGCCGTAAGAAGACCACCGGGACGCGCAAGAAGGCGACCGGGCGCAAGAAGACGACCAGGGCGAGGAGAGCATCGCTCAAGACGACCCGGTAGTCCGACCAAGCACGGTTTCGAGCGAGCGGCCCGGCTCGAGGAGGAGCCGGGCCGCTTCTCCGTCCGGGTCCGGCAGGAACCGGCTCGGTACGAGGCCGACGATCTCGGTCGCGAGGACGGTTGCCCTGTCCGTCCGTGCGAGGCGAGCCACCGCTTCGAAGGTCCGATCGATGCCCGCCTCCAGGGGCTGCGTCAGATTGGTCGAGACCTGGCTCTTGCCATCGCCCATCTCGAAGCCGAGGGCTTTGACGCCGGGGAGACCGCCCGCCGAGCCCCGGATCCGGGCGGCTATCGCACGCGCGGTCGCGAGCTCCCCCTGGAGCCACACGTTGAACGCCACGAGGACATCGCGGGCGCCCACACAGACGACGCCTCGACGTGGGTCGATGGAACGTGGCCCGAGATCGGGAAGGAAGCCTCCTTCGGCCCGCCGGATGAGAGCCTCCAGCCCTCCCCGGCGCAGCCCCGCCAGGTCCCCTGCCTCCCTGCGCGTCGCGTTGCGCGCGTAGAAGTACACCGGAAGACCGGCGTCGCGCGCGACGGCCTCGCCGGTGAGTTGTGCCGTCTCGATGGCTTCCTCCATGCCGGCCTCGTGAGGGACTATCGGACACACGTCGAGCGCACCGAGCCGGGGATGCACCCCGCGTTGGAGGGTGAGGTCGATGCCGCTGGACGCGCGTGCCAGGGACGCCACGGCGACCGGGAGCCGTGCGCGCTCGGCGGTCATCGTGAAGACGCTCCGTCCGTGGACCGCGTCCCGGTGCACGTCGAGCACCGAGGCGCCTCCCTGAGACAGAGCGTCTGTCAGCGCGCGCACCCGACCGGCGTCCCGACCCTCGGACACGTTGGGTATCCCTATCAGGGGCATCAAGGGTTACCGTAGAGGAGATGACCGAGTACGGGTACAGCGTCGAGGTCCCGGAGGGTTACGACGAGGCGGTGATCCGGGCACGCCTCGCGTTGCGGGGCGAGGGATTCTCCATCCTGTCGGAGATGCACGTTGGCGGGATGCTGGGTCCCGAGGCCGGCAGCGACCGGCAGTACCTCATCATGGGCGTGTGGAACGCGCCCCTCTCACAGAAGCAGATCGCGCCGGACCTGCGTGCAGCCGTCCACCTTCCGTGCAACGTCGTCGTCCAGGAATCCGGTGACGCGGCCATGGTCGCGGCCCTGGACCCGGCCGATGCGGTGGCCGACGCGGGCGACGTACCGGAGGAACTGGCGGAAGACGCGCGCCGCGCGCTCGAGCGGGTGCTGAGGAAGATCGTCGTCCCCGCCTGATGGTGCCCCTGCGTGCCATCGGCCCGATCGTGGACGCGTTCGTGGCGCGGCTGGACGAGGTGGTCGAGCGGTGCTCGACCGCGATCTGGGAGACGGTCCCGTCCTATGGACGGGCGGGAGAGGCGTTCCGTAAGGACCTCCGGGAGGCGATCGGTGGGAACGTCACGACCCTGTCGCAGGTGCTCTGCGAGGGACGTGACATCCGGCGCGAGGAGATGGAGTCGATCGAACGGGTCGGCGCACGGCGCGCCGAGGCAGGGATACCCCTGGACGACGTCCTGCACGCGTACCGCACGGTGTCGCGGGTGTGTTGGGACGTGCTGGCGGAGGAATGTCGCAACTTCCAGGGCGATGCCCTGGAAGCCGCGATCGAGCTCGCCCGATCGGTGTTGCGCTACACCGACGAGATCTCCACCGGGGTCGTCGACGCGTACTCGAGGGCGCAGCGTGCGATCGTGCGGGAGCAAGAAGGGGCGCGCCGGGAGTTCCTCGCCGACGTCCTCTACAGGACCGACTCCCCGCCCGAGGACGTCCTGCGACGCGCGCACACCTTCGGGTACGACCTGTCCCTCGGTTACCTCGCGGTCGTGGGCTCGTGCCCCGGCGATCCGTCCCGTGAAGCGGCCTTCGCGTCCGCCGCCGCCGCAACCAACGCCCACGGCACCGCCGATCCGATCGTCCTGCAGAAGGGCGACCAGACGATCGCGCTCCTGCCCGTGGACCCGTTCGAGGACGCGGCCGTGGCTCCCGAGAAGCTGCTCGCCGAGTTGTCGGGTCCCTGGCGGTTCGGCGTGGGGGGGCCGGAGCCCGGCCTCGAAGGCATCCGGCGCGCCTACCTCGAAGCCCGTGAGGCGCTGGAGATAGGCACGGCGTTGGGCCAGCCGGGCCCGATCTACCGGTTCGAGGATCTCTTGCTCTACCACTTCCTGCGCGCCGAACCTGCTCTCGTCGCGCGCTTCGTCGACCAGATGCTGGCCCCCCTCGTCGAGTACGACGGGCGCCGCAAGGGAGAGTTGGTGAAGACGCTCGAGGCCTACCTCGACTGCGACGGCAGCGTCAAGCGGGCGGGCGAGCACCTGTTCGCCCATCCTCACACCGTTACGTACAGGCTCAAGCAGATGGAGCGCCTGAGCGGCTGGTCGCTGCGCGACGCCGAAGCCAAGCTGAAGCTGCAGCTCGCCTTGCGCGCGCGCCGTCTCGCTCCCGAGAGGCCCGAGGAGTAGAGGTCCCGCAGGCACGCACCCGGCCGCGAGGGACCGGCTGCTAACCTCCCGGCGTGTCGAAACGTGTGCTCATCATCGGTTGGGACGGCGCGGACTGGAAGGTGCTGCGTCCGATGCTCGACGACGGTCATCTTCCCAACCTCGCGGCGTTGATCGAGCGCGGCGCCTACGGCGACTGCCTGTCGACCATCCCGTCGCATTCGTGGTGCGCGTGGCCCTCGTTCATGACCGCCCTGAACCCCGCGGGTCACGGGGTCTTCGACATCCTCGAGCACAAGCCGGGAGCGACCAGGCGTCTGCCGGTCACGTTCCGATCGATCAAGGCAAAGACGGTCTTCGAGGACTTCTCCGCGGCCGACAAGACCACGATCGCCGCCAACATCCCGCTAACGTTCCCGGCCCCGCGCATCAAGGGCAAGGTGATCGGCGGCGGTGTCCTTCCGTCGGCGCGTTCGTATACCCATCCCGTGGAGCTCCAGCAGGAGCTCGATCGGGCCGCCCCCTTCCCGATCAACGGGATGAGCTGGACGACCTTTCGGAACCGACCCGAGGCCTTCCTCGAGGAAGCGGCGGCCATCACGGCGGCGCGCCAGAAGACGTTCGAGTACCTGCTGGATACGACCGCGTGGGACTTCGGTGTACTGGTGTACGTGTCGACGGACCGGATCCAGCACTGCTTGATGGAGTACGTGTCGCCCGACCACCCGAGGCACGAGGAGCTGCGGAACGGCCCCGTGGCGGAGCGCACCCGCGCCGTCTACCGGCAGCTCGACGACGGTCTCGGCCGATTGCTGGAGCGGACCGACCCGGGTGACCTTGTCATCTTCATGTCGGACCATGGACACCAGCCGTGCGTGCGCGCCTGCACGATGGACGGGATCCTGCGACGGCTCGGTTTCCTTCAGTTCGGCAGGGGCTCGTGCGCCTTCAACCTGATCCGGTGGGGCCCCGGCCGGCGGATCGCTCGCCGCATCTACGACGTCCTGAAGCTGCACGGCAAGGTCTCGATCCCCGCATCGCCGATCGACTGGTCCAAGACGCGCGCGTACACGAGCGTCGTCTCGACCGGAGAGGGAGTGTCGGTGAACCTCAGGGGCAGGGAGCCGGGCGGCATCGTCGACCCGCGCGACCACGACAAGGTCCGGGACGAGGTCGCCGACGCGCTGGCGGCGTTCCGAGACCCCGGCACGGGCGATCCTCCGATCGGCAAGATCTACCGGAAGGAAGAGGTCCTCTCGGGCCGCTTCCTGGATACCGCTCCCGACCTCTTGCTGGTGCCGGCTCCTCTCTATTCGCTCACCCACGCCAAGAGTGAGGTCGAGGACGCGGACTGGCTATCCGGGGACCACCGCGTGGAGGGCGTCGTCGTCGCGACCGGTCCGGACGTAACGCCCGGGCCCCTCCAGGAGACCGCGCGCCTCATCGACCTCGCTCCGACCGCCATGGCCGCGCTCGGGGTTCCCAGCTCGATCCCGCGTGACGGCCGGGCGCTCGCGTCCCTCGTGGGCCACGACGCCCGCTTCGAGGTGCACGAGGGATCGGCCGTCGGCGCGCCGGACGTGAGCCAGGAAGGCTTAACCTCTGACGAGGAAGGCGAGATCGAGGACCATCTTCGGGGTCTCGGATACGTCGAGTGACCCGGTCCACCGGTCCCTAGGAGGTCGTCGTGCGCGCACGCAGATCGTGTCTGTCGGTTCCCGGGTCGAGCCCCAAGATGCTGGCGAAGGGGCCGACGCTCCCGGCCGACGAGGTCTTCATGGACCTCGAGGACTCGGTCGCTCCCCTGGCGAAGGAAGAGGCGCGCGGCAACGTGATCGACGCGCTGAAGAACAACGACTGGACCGGCAAGACGGTGGTCGTGCGCATCAACTCGATCGGCACGCAGTGGGCGGCCGACGACCTCAAGACGGTCGTCGAGGAGGCAGGTACCCACCTCGACTGCGTCATGGTCCCCAAGGTCCAGCACGCGCACGAGGTCCACTTCGTGGATCACATGCTCCGGATGATCGAGACCACCACGGGACTGGACACCCGGATCGGTATCGAGGCGCAGATCGAAACGGCCACCGGCCTCAAGAACATCCATGAGATCGCCCACGCGTCGGACCGTCTGGAGACGCTCATCTTCGGGCCCGCCGACATGAGCGCGTCGCTCGGTCTCCCGACGGTGACCGCGGGGCTCCCCATGCCCGGATACCCCGGTGACCACTGGCACTGGGTGCTGGAGACGATTCTGGTCGCGGCGCGCGACGCCGGTCTGCAGGCGATCGACGGGCCTTATCTCCTGATCAAGGACCTCGACGGGTTCCGGGAGATGGCGATGCGCGCGCGGGCGCTGGGCTACGACGGCAAGTGGGCCCTTCATCCGGGACAGGTCGACGTCCTGAACGAGGTGTTCACCCCTACGCAGGAAGAGTTCGACAAGGCCGAAGCGCTGCTGGAGGCTTATCGGCACGCGACCGAGGTCGAGGGCCGGGGGGCGGTCATGTTCGGCAACGAGATGATCGACGAGGCATCGCGCAAGATGGCGGTCCAGTTCGCGGAGCGCGGCAGGGCCGCGGGGATGCAGCCTCACAAGACGCTCGAAGGGTTCCAGGCGGGACGGGAGGCGCGCTGACGCCATGCTGCAGCTGAACGACACCCAGAAGGCGATCGTCGAGACCGTGCGCGAGTTCGTGGCCAAGGAGGTCATCCCGGTCGCGGATGACATGGAGCATCGCGACGAGTACCCGGAGAAGATCGTCGAGCAGATGAGGCAGCTCGGGCTCTTCGGACTGACGGTTCCCGAGGAGTACGGGGGCATCGGCGAGTCGGTCACCGCCTATGCCCTGACGGTCGTCGAGCTCGCCCGCGGCTGGATGAGCCTCTCTGGGGTCCTCAACACCCACTTCATGGGCTGTTATCTCATCGGCAAGTTCGGTACCGACGAGCAGAAGCAGAGCTTCCTGCCTCGAATGGCCACCGGCGAGCTGCGCGCCGCTCTCGCCATGAGCGAGCCTGAAGCCGGGTCCGACGTCCAGGCGATCCGCACGAAGGCGATCAAGGACGGCGACCACTACGTGGTCAACGGCCAGAAGATGTGGCTGACCAACGGCCTTCGTGCAGGGATCGTCATGACGCTCGTCAAGACCGATCCGGACGCGGACCCGCGCCATGCCGGGATGAGCATGCTGATCGTCGAGAAGCAGCCGGGCGAACCTCGGCCGGCTCCCGGTCTCGACGTCGGCAAGAACATCGAGAAGATGGGCTACAAGGGCGTGGAGACGACGGAGATGACGTTCTCGGACTACCGCATCCCGACGTCGTCGCTGCTGGGGACCGAGGAGGGCCAGGGCTTCCGTCAGGTGCTCGACGGGATCGAGGTGGGCAGGGTCAACGTCGCGGCCCGCGCGATGGGCGTGGCGACGCGGGCGTTCGAGGAAGCGATCCGCTACGCGCAGCAGCGGAAAGCTTTCGGCAAGGCGATCGCCCAGCACCAGGCGATCCAGCTCCACCTCGCCGAGATGGCGACGACGCTGGAAGCGGCCAAGCTGATGCTGTACTCCGCGGCGGAGAAGAAGTCGGCCGGCGAGCGGTCGGATCTCGAAGCGGCGATGGCCAAGCTGTTCGCGTCCGAGGCGTGCCACGAGATCGTGACCAAGTCGCTACGGGTGCACGGCGGCTACGGGTACTCCAAGGAGTTCACGATCGAGCGCCTCTACCGCGACGCGCCGTTTCTTCTGATCGGAGAGGGGACCTCCGAGATACAGAAGACCGTGATCGCCCGACGCCTACTGGAGAAGCACAAGCTGCAGTGAGGCACGTCGCCCGGCCGACCTCGCTAGTCGAGATCGCCGGCCTCGACCCGCTGCAGGCGCCGGTCCCGCACCAGGACGTGCCCGGTCAGCTCCTGGAGCGCCGCCGGCTCGTCACGTCCTTCGGCCACCAGCGTCAGGAGGTCGCGCAGAGAGATGATCCCGACCACCTTGCCCTCGGCGGTGGTAACCGGTAGGTGACGGAACCATTTCTCGAACATGATGTCGGCTGCCTCTCGGACGGAGCTGTCCGGGCCCACGGTGACCACGTCGGTGCTCATGACGTCCCGCAGGCTGATGTTCTTGGGATCCCGGCCCTCACCGACGGTACGGAGCACGTCCCGCTCGGTGACGATCCCGAGAAGCTGGTCGCCGTCCATTATCAGAAGCGATCCGGTCTGCTGCTGCCACATCTTCGACGACGCTTCGGCCAGCGTGTCGTCCGGGGCGTCCCACACCGTGGCGTCCGTCATGATGTCTGAGACCTTCATGGCTCGATTCTAGACTCTGTCTCGTGCGCACGGGACTGGCGCTTCCTCACTACGACTCGAGCTATGCCGGCCGGGACGTTTCGTGGGAGGGCCTGCGCGAGGTCGCACAGACCGCCGAAGCCGTGGGCCTCGACTCCATCTGGACCTCGGATCACCTCTTTCTGGACTGGGGCAAGTACGGCGGCGAGCCGGTGACCAGAGGTTCGTTCGAATGCTGGACCACGATGAGCGCGCTCGCGGCGCAAACGAGCCGGGTCCGGATCGGCTCCCTCGCGCTGTGCAACGACCTGCGCAACCCCGCGCTTCTCGCCAAGATGGCGGCGTCGCTCGACGTCCTGTCGAACGGACGCCTGGACCTCGCGCTGGGAGCCGGTTGGTACGAGCCCGAGTACGACGCCGCCGGGATCGAGTTCCTGCGTCCTCGGGCGCGGATCGCCAAGCTGGGCGAGGCAGCGCAGATCGTGGGCCGACTCCTGGACGGCGAGGAGGTCACCTTCGCCGGCGAGCACTATCGGCTGACCGGAGCCATCTGCCGGCCGGGCCCGATCCAATCGCCGCGCCCGCCGATCTGGATCGGCGGCAAGGGCGACCGCTTGCTGTCGGTGGTGGCGCGCGCCGCGGACGGATGGAACTTCTCGTGGGTGGGCTCTATCGAGACCTATCGCGAGCGGCTAGAACGGTTCCACCGAGCGTGCGACGAGGCGGGACGGGACCCCGCCACCGTGCGGCGATCGGTCGGCGCGTACGTGCTCGTGGGGCGGGACGAGCGCGATCTGGAGCGACGCTACGCCCGTCTGTTCGAGCGGACGCCGAGCGGGGTGCTGCCCCGTGAGGGGGGTGGCAGCGGAGTATCCTGGGAGACGTTCCGGGACCGAGGCATCGCCGGGACGATAGACGAAGTCGTCGACCGGTTAGGAGAGTTCGCCGACCTCGGTGTGGAGGAGCTGATCGTCACCCTGGGGGCGCTGCCGTTCCAGGTAGGCGACCTCGAGGACGTCGAGCTCCTCGGGACCGAGCTGGCCCCGGCGATGCGCTAGCAGAGGGAGGTATCACCCGTGCCCACGCCCAGCCTGCCGGAGATGCTCGTGCTGCTGTTCATCCTGCTCCTCGTCTTCGGCGCGGCAAAGCTCCCCAAGCTCGCCCGCTCGATGGGCCAGGCCGGCAAGGAGTTCAAAGCCGGTCTCAAAGAGGGCTATCAGGAGCAGCCGGTCGAAGGCCCCTGCCCGTTCTGCGGCATCGCCGTTCCCGAAGACTCCAAGTTCTGTCCCGGTTGTGGCAAGGACTCGGACGCGATAGTCGGCGAGAAGGCGCGTCTCAAGAGCGCGTGAGCCCCGGCACCGCGGCGCGGTTTCACGGCGTCGGGGGTGAGGTAGGAATCGGTAGCGTTCGCCCCGGTGGTGGGTCGAGGGGCTCCGGCACACGGGGGAGGACGTCGTGCACCATCCCGCAGTCGATCCGGCCGCGGTGAGACCGCGCACCCAGGAGGCACACGGCGTCGCGCTCCCGGCGTTGGAAGACATCAGCCTCCTCCTGTCGACGTCTCACCTTCCACAGACCCTTTCCGAGGAGTTCTTCACGCGCCTGCTCTCGTTGTTCGGTGCACAGGTTGGAAGCATCTTTCTCCAAGACGACGACGGCGAGCTGTGGCGCGTCGCGCCGCGTCTGCGCCAGGAAGGTGAGATCGCCGAGGCAATGCAAGACGCAGGAGCCGCGGTCGCTGCCGGTCGAGACCCGTTCCTGGCGTCCGGCGGGAGCAGCCACCACCTCCTGGCGGCGCCGATCCGGTTCAACAACGCGGTCCTCGGCTCGCTGGTGCTCGCCCGGCGCGACGGCTCGTTCGACGAGAGGGACCTCGGGATAGCGACAACCCTGGCCATGCAGTTCGGGCTCGCGATCGAACGCGCCCGCACCCAGCGGGAGCTCGACCGCAAGATCGCGGAGGCGAACGTGTTCGAGCAGCGCCTGGAGACATCCGCGCAGGATGTCCAGGCGGCGATGATCGCCGAGAGGCAACGCAGTGAGGAGCTTGCCGGAGCTCTCCTCGCGCTCGAGCAGTCCCACCTCGCCACCGTGCGCGGGCTGGCCATAGCCGTCGAGGCCAAGGACGCGTACACCGCCGGCCACCTGAAGCGGGTCACACGCTACGCGTCGATCCTCGTGAAGCTGATAGCGCCGGGCCAGTCGTCCGACCGGCAGATGGAGTTCGGCTTCCTCCTGCACGACATCGGCAAGCTCGGCGTCCCGGACGCCGTGTTGCAGAAAAGCGGCCCTCTGACGCCGGCCGAGTGGGAGCTGATGAAGCTGCATCCCGAGACCGGCAGGCGGATCCTCGAAGACATCCCCTTCCTCGATCGCGCCAAGGAGATCGTCTACGCCCACCACGAGCGGTGGGACGGGGCGGGCTACCCGCGGGGACTGGCCGGGATGGACATCCCGCTGGGGGCTCGGATCTTCCCGCTCGCCGATACGTTCGACGCGATGACCTCGGACCGGCCGTACCGGGCAGGTCTTCCGATCGAGGAGGCGCGCGCCGAGATCGGCCGGGGATCGGGGAGCCAGTTCTGGCCCGACGCGGTCGAGGCGTTCATGCAGATCCCGCTCGACGAGCTGCGAGCCACCGCCGCGGCCGACGACGACGACAACGTCCTCGAGGCCTAGCGGCGCGCGGGCGTAGGTTGGCCGTGGCGGTTCCTGGGAACGCTGGTGTCTGGAGCGCCCGGTCCCGCCGAAGACGACCCGATCGGGGGAAGGGCAGTGGAGAGAGTCGTCATGTACTCGACCACCTGGTGCGGGCACTGCCGGCGGCTGGCGCGACAGCTGGCCGAGGCCGGGATCCCCTTCGAGGTGGTGGACCTCGACCGCCACCGCGAGCACGAGGCCAAGATCGTCGCCAAGACGGGCGGGTTCCGCACCGTCCCCACGATCGAGATCGGGACCCGGCTGCTGGTGAACCCGTCCGTGACCGAGGTCGCGAGCGCGCTGGCGGCCGCCTCCTGAGCTTTAGTCCGTATAGTAAGGTGTAAACATGCCAAACTACCGGGACCTCCTCCGGGCCGCCAAGGAGCACCTCGTCGAGCTGCCCCCTCAGGAGGTCCACGACCGCCTCGCGGCGGGCCACCGCCTCGCGCTGCTCGACGTGCGGGAGCAGGACGAGGTCGTGCACGGCGCGGTCCCCGGCGCCCATCACCTGGGGCGGGCCCATCTCGAGACCCGGGTCGAGGACGTGCTCCCGGACAAGGACGCCGAGGTGGTCGTCTACTGCGCCAGCGGTGTCCGGAGCGCATTCGTCGGCAAGACCCTGCGCGACCTCGGCTACACCGACGTCAAGCACATGGCGGGAGGCTTCAACCGGTGGCGCGACCTCGGCTACGACTTCTCGGTCCCGCGTGTGCTCGACGCCGCCCAACGGGACCGCTACTCCCGCCACCTGATCCTGCCCGACGTGGGTGAGAGCGGGCAGATCGCCCTCCTCGACGCCAAGGTGCTGTCGATCGGCGCCGGGGGCCTGGGCTCGCCCGCGCTCCTCTATCTGGCGGCTGCCGGCGTGGGCACGATCGGGATCGTCGACTCCGACACGGTCGAGGCGAGCAACCTTCAGCGGCAGGTCATCCACAACACCGACCGCATCGGGATGCTCAAGGCCGAGTCCGCGAAGGAAGCGATCACCAAGCTCAATCCCGACGTCGAGGTGGTCGTCCACCCCTTCCGCCTCGACGAGAGCAATGCCCGGGACCTCATCTCCGGTTACGACCTCGTCGTGGACGGTTGCGACAACTTCGAGACGCGCTACATCGTCAACGACGTGGCCGTAGAGCTGCGCAAGCCCGTCGTCCATGGCGCGATCTTCCGGTTCGAAGGCATGGCGTCGACCTTCGTGCCCTTCGAAGGACCCTGCTATCGCTGTCTCTATCCGGAGGCTCCTCCGCCCGAGCTCGCCCCTACCTGAAGCGAGGCCGGCGTCCTGGGCGTGCTCCCGGGAATCATCGGATCTCTCCAGGCGAACGAGGCGCTCAAGCTCATCGCCGGCTACGGCCAGCCGCTCGTCGGGCGCTTGTTGACATTCGACGCGCAGTCGACCACCTTCGCCGAGGTGAAGGTGAGGCGCGACCCTGCCTGTCCGACGTGCGGGGATGGCGCCGCGTCCGGGGCCGAGCCGCCCGAGGTGCGGCAGGAGCCGGCGCCGGTCCCGTAACCTCCCGGCCATGAAGGTCGTGGTCCTGTCCGATACGCACACGCGCGGGTTCTCCCGGTCGCTGCCGTTCGGGGCGTGGCCCTATGTCGAGAGCGCCGACCACGTCCTCCACGCAGGAGACGTGTGCGAGCCCTCCCTCCTCACCGAGCTGAAGGCGTTCGCGCCGGTGACCGCCGTCGTCGGGAACTGTGACGCGAACGACGTGCGCGCCTGGGGCGCCACCGACGAGGCCGTGATCGACCTCGATGGGGTGCGGGTCGCGATGGTGCACGACTCCGGATACTCGAAAGGACGATGGGAGCGCATGAGGGAGCGTTTCCCGGACGCGCGTGTGGTGGTCTTCGGCCACTCCCACATGCCGTTCAACGAGGACCGCGACGGCCTGCTGCTCTTCAACCCGGGAAGTCCGACATGGAAGCGCAAGGCTCCGTTCCCGTCGATGGGCATCCTGTGGATCGAGGGTGGAGAGGTCGAAGGAGAGATCTTCCCCGTCTGACGGCCGCGCTTAGGGTTCCGCCCGTGACGGACACCGGCTTGCGGATCGCTCTGCTCTCGTACCGGGGCGATCCACATTGCGGGGGCCAGGGTGTCTACGTCCGATATCTGAGCCGGGCGTTGATCGAGATCGGCCACCACGTCGAGGTGTTCGGCGCCCGCCCCTATCCCGCCCTCGACCCCAGGGTTCCCTTCACCGCGGTCGACAGCCTCGACCTGTATCGCGGCGACGATCCCTTCCGAAGGCCGCGGCGCGCCGAGATCCGCGACGGCATCGACGTCCTCGAGTACGCGATGATGTGCGCGGGCAGGTTCCCCGAACCCCTGACGTTCTCGCTGCGGGTCGCCCGACTCTTGCTCGAGCGCACGCGCGACTTCGACGTCGTGCACGACAACCAGTGCCTCGGATACGGGTTGCTCCGGATCCAGCGATCGGGCCTCCCCGTCGTCGCGACCGTGCACCACCCGGTCTCGGTGGACCGCGACCTCGAGGTCGCGCGCGCGGTGTCGAGGTCGAAGCGGGCCGCGCTGCGCAGGTGGTACTCGTTCACCACGATGCAGGCCCGGGTGGCGCGCCGGCTGGCGGGATCGATCACCGTGTCGGAGTCGGCGCGCGCCGACCTCCAGCGTCACTTCCGGGTGAACGCGGCGACGGTCGCGGTGATCCCCAACGGCGTCGACGCGGAGCTCTTCGGGCCCCTCCCGGCGGAGCCCCGCGTGCCCGGCAGGATCGTGACGACGTCGAGCGCCGACGCAGCGCTGAAGGGCCTCGTCTTCTTGATCGAGGCCGTTGCCAAGCTGCGCACCGAACGACCCGTGGAGCTGGTCGTGATCGGCAAGCCGCGGGAGCGCGGGGCGGTGGCACGTGCGATCGAGCGGTTCGCGCTCGGCGATGTGGTGCGGTTCGAGAGCGATGTGGACGTGCTGCGGTTGGTCGAGCTCTACGCCCAGGCCGAGGTCGCGGTCGTGCCGTCGCTCTACGAGGGCTTCTCGCTGCCGGCCGTCGAGGCGATGGCCTGCGCGGTCCCCGTCGTGGCCACCACTGCCGGCGCGCTCCCCGAGGTCGTCGGGACCGGCGGGGAGGCGGGGATGCTCGTCCCTCCAGGGGATGCGGAGGCCCTCAGGGACGCGCTCGGCCGGATGCTGTCGGATCCGTCGCGGCGGGCGAGGATGGGAGCGCGGGGGCGACAGCGCGCGGTCGAGCATTTCGGTTGGGGGCGTGCTGCCGAGGCCACCGCGGCGCACCTCCGCACGGTCGCGCGCGCGTGGGGTGCCCGGTGCTGACGGTCGACTACGACCGTCTCGGGGTCCGACCCGGTGAGCTGCTGCTGGACCTCGGGTGCGGGTCGGGGCGGCACACCTTCGAGGCACTCCGCCGGGGGCTGTCGGTCGCGGCGGTGGACCTCGACGCCCGGGTGGTGCGTGAGGTGGTGGGATCCTCCGCCGGTGCGTGCGACGAGCAGCCCCCGGCGCGCCGCCGCTTCGGTTTGCGCGGTGACGCGCTGGCGCTGCCGTTCGAGGACCACAGCTTCGACCGCGCGATCGTCTCCGAGGTGCTCGAGCACATCACAGAGGACCAGCGGGCGATGGAGGAGGTCGTCCGGGTGCTGAAGCCGGGCGGCACGGTCGCGGTGAGCGTCCCGCGCTGGTGGCCCGAGCGCGTCTGCTGGGCGTTGTCGGCTCCCTATCACCAGAACGAGGGCGGTCACCTCCGGATCTACCGGGCGGGCGACCTCACCCGCAAGCTCCGGCGCGCCGGCCTGTCGGTGGTTGACACGCACCATGCGCACGCGCTGCACTCGCCGTACTGGTGGCTGAAGTGCGCCTTCGGGGTGCGCAACGAGGACGCGTTCGTACCGCGGCTGTACCACCGCTTCCTGGTCTGGGACCTGATGACGCGTCCCCCGGCGGTCCGCAGGATCGAGCGCGCGCTCGACCCCCTTCTCGGTAAGAGCATCGTCGTCTATCTCCGCAAGCAGCGATCCTCCCCGGCGCGCCCGTGAGGACCGGGCCTGGCAGCACGGACATCGCCCTCACGCTCGCCACGATCGAGCGGACGCAGCTCGCCGACGGATGCATCCCCTGGTTCGCGGGGGGCCACGCCGACCCGTGGAACCACATCGAGGCCGCGATGGCGCTCAGCGTCGGCGCTAGATACGACTCCGCACGGCGCGCGTTCCGGTGGCTGGCCGCGACCCAGAGGCGAGACGGCGCCTGGGCCGCGTCGTACCGCGCGGGCGCGCCCCACGACCTCACCCTCGATGCGAGCTTCTGCGCGTACGTGGCCACCGGCGTGTGGCACCACCACCTGGTCACCAGCTCGTCCTCGTTCCTGGAGGAGATGTGGCCCGTGGTGACCCGCGCGATCGATTTCGCGCTCGCGCTCCAGGCGCCGGACGGCTCGATCCGATGGGCGCGCGACGCTCGCTACGAGCCGTGGCCGCGGGCGCTGCTGACGTCGTCGTCCAGCGTGCTCCTCAGCTTGAGCTGCGCGCTCGCGTGCGCGCGCCGGCTCGGCGTGGAGCGACCCGACTGGGAGCTCTCCCTCTTCGCCCTCGCGGCCGCGGTCGGCGCCGGGGGCGAGGCGTTCGAGCCCAAGGAGCGGTTCGCGATGGACTGGTACTACCCGGTCCTCGCCGGTGCCGTGCGGGGCCGCGCCGGGATCGATCGCTTGCGGCGGCGGTGGGACGAGTTCGTCGAGCCGGGTCTCGGGGCGCGCTGTGTGAGCGACCGCCCCTGGGTGACCACCGGCGAGACGTGCGAGCTGGTGCTTGCCCTCGATGCCGCGGGCCTGGCCGGCCACGCCGAGGAGATGCTCGGATGGGTGCAGCACCTGCGACACGACGACGGCTCCTACTGGACCGGCGCCACGTTCCCGGACGGCGTGCGGTGGCCACGGGAGCGTCCGACGTGGGGCTCCGCCGCCGCGGTCCTGGCGTGGGATGCGGTGACGGGCGCGACGCCCGCGTCGGGTCTGTTCCGCGGCGAGGATCGGCCCGCGCTCTCGCCGGTGTTAGCCGCCGTCGGTGCGGGCGAGGATGCGCAGGCTGCCGGTCGCGGCCTCGAGCTTGAACCTGCCGGACGAGAGCGCGCGCCGGTAGACCGCGAGCGGCGCCTGACCTCCTTGTGAGGGTCCTTCCGGGTAGACGTCGTGCAGCGCGAGGAAGCCGCCCGGCGCGAGATGCGGGGTCCAGCCTTCGACGTCGGCGGTAACCGCGACCTCGCTGTGCTCTCCGTCGATGAACACCAGCGATAACGGCGTCGACCAGTGCGCCGCGATCGTCGGGGAGTCGCCGACCACCGCGATCACGGTGTCCTGTAGACCCGCGGCATGGATCGTGCGGCGGAAGCAGGCGAGGGTATCGACCGCCCCGGTCGACGGGTCGACCAGTTCCCGGTCGTGGTACTCCTCGCCGGGTTGATGCTCTTCCGATCCGCGATGGTGGTCGACCGAGTAGAGGATCCTGCGGGTGGCGCGCGCCGCGGCGCCGAGATAGATCGCCGACTTCCCGCAGTAGCTGCCGACCTCCAGGAGCGGAGCGGATCCGGGCGCGCGGAGCGCCGCGTCGTGGAGCGCACGGCCCTCGTCCTCCGGCATGAAGCCGCGGGCCCGGCGCGCCGCCTCCAGCAACCGGTCGTCCACGACCCTTAGACGGCGGCGGCGCCGGCCGTCACGCGGCCAGCACCCTCTCGATCCACTGGAACGGATCGCGTAGCTCCGCGATCGAGGGCAGGTTGTCGGGAGCCTCCCAGACGCGGTTCAACGCGCTCATCCCGTGCAGCTCGACCAGCGCCTTGCAGAAGGTGGTGGCGGCGCTATCCAACCCCGGCTCCGGAGAGATCCCCAGCAGCCCGAACAAGATGGCCTCGCCTTCGTGGGGAGCCAGGTCGCGGCGGGCCATCGCTTCGTCCACCATCGCGGTGGCACCCAGCATCTGATCGCTCACCGCGTGCCACGAGTGCGCCGCGTACCCCTCGAGCAGCGCGACGAAGGCCGTCAACCGGGCGCTCGCCGTCCGATGCCGGTCCGTGGGGACCAGCGGCAGGAGGTCGTGGGGGGCGATCCCGCGCTGCAGGTCTCCCATCCCCTCCGACTGCAGCTCCATGAGCTTGCGCTCGAGGTCGCCGGGGTCGATCTCGAGGGCGTCGATCACCGCTTCGAGGAGGCCCCTGAAGTAGCGATCGATCCAGCCGACGTTGGTCGCGAGATGGTGACGGGCGGTGTCGCGGCCGGCGAGCCAGCTCGTGAAGATGGCGGCATCGATGGAGTACTCGTCGAGGACCTCGTCGATGTTGTGGGGCACGAAGAAGAGCCTCAGGTCGTCCGCGCGCGGCAGCCAGGGGTCGTAGCGACCGAGGGACTCGCGCGCAAGATGCCCGAGCAAGGTCCCGGCCTGCATACCCAGCAGCAGCGGGGTCACCTGTCCGAGGATGGCACCCATCCCTCCTGCGGCCTCGTCGGCCTCGTGTTGCACCGATCGCTGGAGCTGGTTCGCCAGGTGGGTCGCGAGCGCGTCGAGCAGCCAGCGCCACCCGGCGAGGCTCGTCTGGACCCATTCCGGGCGGGTCACGAGGGCGACCCGCGCGGGCTCGGTCAGCGGGATGCGGGTGTAGCCCGCGATCACGGGTTCGGCAGCACGCACGGCGGCGCCGAGGGCGGCTGCGCGCGTGGGATCCGTTCGGGTGCTCGGGGAGCCGCCGCCGGCTACCGCGGTCCCCACCTGACGGGCGATCTCGAGGTTGACCGGGCCGTGGCCGGCCGACAGCAGCTTCTGGATCTCCCGGAACAGCGGCACGTCGCCGAACGGCTCGTCGCTCATCGCCCCATCTTCCCGCGAAGTACGCTCCCGGCGGGATGCCGAGGGCCAGTCGATCGTCGCGCTCCACCGTGGCCGTCACCGGCGCGTCGGGCTATATCGGCTCCGCGCTGGTGCGCGCGTTGTGCCGGTCCGACCGCATCGACCGGGTCCTAGGGTTCGACGTGAGGCCGTGCGGGTGGTCGGATCCCAAGCTGGTCTTCGACACGCTCGACGTCCGCGACCCCACGCTGGGGGCGCGGCTCGGCGGCGTGGACGTCCTCGTCCACCTTGCCTTCGTGATGGACCCCATCAAGGACGAGGGCGAGATGCGCGACATCAACGTGAACGGCAGCCACAGCGTCCTCCGGGCCGCGGGGCGCGCCGCGGTTCGCAAGATCGTCTACACCTCCTCGGCGGTCGTCTACGGCGCGCACCCCGACAACGAGGTCCCCCTCACCGAGACGTCGCCGCTGCGCGCCAACCTCGACTTCCCGTACTCGGCCCACAAGCTGGAGGTCGAGTACGTCGTTCGGGAGTTCCGCGCCGAGCATCCGGACGCGGTCGTGACGGTCTTCCGACCGGCGACTGTGCTCGGGCCTCACGTCGACAACGCCTGGTCCCACGTGCTCGAGATGCCGGTGCTCTTCGGGGTCGCCGGCCACTCCCCGCCGTTCCAGTTCGTCCACGAGGACGACGTCGGCGCGGCGCTCGAACACGCCGTCTTCGACGACCTCGAAGGGGCGTTCAACCTCGCCGCGCCGGGCTGGCTGACCGCCGACGAGATCGTGCGCTCGACCGGTCGCCGGCGGTTCGACCTGCCCGAGCCGGCGGCGTTCGCCCTCGCCGAGCGGATGTGGTCGCTGGGGCTCGCCGAGGTCCCCGCGGGGATGCTCCATTACGTGATGCACCCGTGGGTCGTCTCGACCGAGAAGCTCGCCGCTGCCGGCTTCACGGCGCGCCGCTCGAACCGTGACGCCCTCGAGGCTGCCATCGGCGTCGCCCGGCAACACGTGCGGATAGGCCGGCGCAGGGTCCGCCGCACCGATCTCCGGCGCGCCGCGGCGGCCACGGTCGGGATCGGCGGGGGCCTGGTGGGTATGGGCATCGCCCGTCGCCGCGCCCGCTAGCACCGGCCCGAGGCCTTCGCCGGGCGCCCCAGACGGCCCCGGGGCAGGAATCACTGGTAGGGTGCCCGAACTGATCGATGAGGGGCCCCGAGGCTGGCGCCCCCGCCCGGAGCGGGACCCCGTTCCGGATGAGACGGCTGGGTCTGAGCACTTAGGAGTGAGGCGCGTGGGTTATCTGATGATCATCGTGGTGGTGGGGATGGCCGGCATCGCCCGCCTGTGGCTCCTGCAAAGGCGGCAGAGGGGTCACCTCGAGACGGTCGAGGGCTTCCGTTCGAGCCTCGAGGTTCTGTCCGAGCAATCGTCGTTCTACTACCACCGGCCGCGCCGTGCCGCCGGCCCTCGTTCGCTCGCCGGTAGCGCCGGCCGGCGCCCCGCCCCACTCGACCCGGCGCGCCGCGCCGCTGCGAAGCGCCGTCTGGAGGCGCGCCGGAGGGCCCGCTCGCGGACGGCGCGCTAGACGCGGTCCCTCCGCTTAGGTGACGCGCGACCTCGCGATCGACCTCGGCACCGCCAACACCCTCGTCTACCAGAAGCAGCAGGGCATCCTCTTCGCGGAGCCCACCGTGCTCGCGCTCAACAAGGACACCGGCGCGGTTCTCGCCATGGGTGAGCAGGCGTGGCAGATGATCGGCCGGACACCCGGCTACATCGTCGCCGTGCGCCCCTTGCGCTCCGGCGCCATCTCCGACTTCGAGATCACCGAGAAACTCATCCGCTTGATCCTCCAGCGCGCCGGCGTGAGCCGGTTCAGCCGTCCCAAGGCCCTGGTGTGCGTGGCCAGCGCGCTGACCGAGGTCGAGCGGCGCGCCGTCGAGGAGGCGACGCTGTCGGCCGGCGCGCGTTCCTGCCACCTGATCGAGGAGCCTCTGGCCGCCGCGATCGGAGCGGGTCTGCCGATCCACGAGCCGATCGGCAACATGGTCGTCGACGTCGGTGGAGGGACCAGCGAGGTCGCACTCATCTCCATGGGAGGGATCGTGACCAACACCGCGGTCCGGGTGGGCGGTTTCGACCTCGATGCCGCGATCCAGAACTACGTGCGCCGCGAGTACACGATCGCGGTAGGGGAGAGGACGGCCGAACGGATCAAGATCTCGATCGGCTCGGCGTTCCCGCTGGCGCGCGAGGAGAAGGCCGAGATCCGCGGACGCGATCTCACCTCGGGCCTGCCCAAGAACATCGAGATCACCTCGGAGGAGATCCGTGAGGCGATCCACGAGCCCGTGCAGGCGATCGTGCGGGCGACGATCGACTGCATCGGGTCGTCGCCGCCCGACCTGGTGCAGGACGTCTTGACCAACGGGATCACGCTGACGGGGGGCGGGGGGATGCTCGCCGGTCTCGACCTGCTCCTCGCGCAGGAGGCCGAGGTCCCCGTGCGGAGGAGTGAGCAGCCTCTGGAAGCCGTCGTCCTCGGCGCCGGCAGGTGTCTAGAGAGTTTCCAGAGCCTGAGATCGATGTTCGTCGGCTCCGACCGCTGAGGACGCTGCAACCTAGAGTTGAGGCGTGCAGCAGAACCCCTGGGACCTCCCCCCGCCCGCCGGAGCCCGGCCGGTTAGGCCCCCGCGCACGTGGCGGCTGGCGCTCTCCTCGATCGGGGTCGCCGCGTTCGCCGCGGCGGGCCTGCTCGTCCCCCTCCCGATGTTCTACGAGTTCGTGCCCGGGCCGCTGCGCGACGTGGGACCCCTGGTGCAGGTCACCGATGCTCCGACCTACTCGTCCGAGGGCAAGCTGTACCTCACGACGGTCGTGGTCAAGACCCGGGTCACCGCAGTGGAGTGGGTTAGCACGCTCTTCGATCCGACCAAGGAGGTCGTCCTCAAGCAGCAGTTCACCGGCAACGGCTCGCTGGAAGAGGCGCTCGAGAAGGCGACCAAGGACATGGAGGCGTCACAGGAGCACGCCAAGGTCGTGGTCTTCACCGAGCTCGGGCTGGGGGGTCCAGAAGGGAACGGCGTCGCGGTCGAGGGCACGGCTGCGGGCACCCCTGCCGCGCGGGTGCTGCGCCCGGGCGACGTCATCGTCGAGGTCGACGGGCGGGCCGCCCCGACGACGTGCGACGTGGGCCGGGCCATCGCAGCCCATCGCCCGGGAGAGCCCGTGGTCGTCAAGGTGAAGCGCGACGACGGCTTCCGGACCTTCGAGGTGGAGACGGTGGACGACCCCGAGGACCCCGGGTCGCCGCTGCTCGGCGTCGTCATGAGTGACAGGGGCTACAGCTTCGACGAGCCGGTGGACGTCGACTTCGAGACCGGCAAGATCCAGGGACCCTCGGCCGGCTTGATGATGGCGCTGGCGCTGTACGACCGCCTGACCCCCGACGACCTCACCGGAGGGCGCGTGATCGCCGGCACGGGAACGATCGAGTGCGACGGGGGAGTCGGCCCCATCGGCGGGATCGAGCTCAAGGTGGCGGGCGCCGAGGCTCGGGGGGCGGAGTACTTCCTCGCCCCTGCCGCCGAAGCGGACGAGGCCCGGGCGGTAGCCGACGATCTGGAGGTGCTGCCCATCTCGACCTTCTCCGAGGCTCTCGGATACCTCCGGGAGCTCGGCTAGGGGCGCCCCCTCCACTAGTGGGAAACTGACCATCGATGTCTGCCACCTTCGTCGAGGTCCCGCTCCACTTCACGATCGAGTTCCTGGGCTTCCTGGTCGCGGCCGGCGCCGCGCTGCTCGTGCTCACGCGGCCCGCTCTCGTCCCCGGCCCTCCGTTCACGCGCGTCACGGCAGCTCTCGGCTTCGCTCTGCTCGCCGCAGCCGAGGTCGTGCACGGCGGCGCGTTCCGGCTCGAAGGCGCGTTCGACGGCCAGTTCGACGGCGATCACCTGGTGGTCTCGCTGCGGGTCCTCGGCCTGGCCTTCATCCTCGTCGGCGTGTCCGGGGGGATCCGCGCCTACGGCGCCGGCGCCGTCTTCGGGTGGGAGCTGCGGGACCAGCTGCTCCTCGCGCCGGCCGGAGCGGCTCTCGTCCTCGCGCTCGTCTGCTTCTCCGCGTCGCTGAAGGAAGGGGCTCGCTCGCTCCGCCGGCTCGGGTTCGGGGCGCTCCTTCTTGCCGGCTCCGAGGTCCTGACCGCCGCCGCGCCCCGCGTGGTCTTCGGGGCCGGTACCTCCGACGCCTACGCGTACGGGGCGCACGGCCTGAAGGCACTGGGGTTCATAGCCGTCGGCGCGTGGCTGTGGACCGGGGTCAGGCTCAGCATCCGCACGCGCTTCGTGGCGTCGTTCGTCGCCCTGCTCGTGATCGTGGTGCTGGTCCTGTCGACGGCGCTGACGGGGGTGATCTCGAGCAGTGTCGTGAGGTCCGAGCTCCAGCGCGTCGGCGACCAGGCGAGGAGCGCCAAGCGCTCGATCGAGGCCACCGAGAAAGCCGACCTCATCGGGACGGTCAACACCCTCGCCACCCTGCCGGCGATCCAGGACGCCGTGCGAGCCGGGTCCGTTCAGGCGGCGAGCGATATCGCGGCGGGGATCGTGCAGTCCCAACCGTTCGCTGACGATCTCGACTTCCTGCTGTTCATGGGCCGCGACGGGTTGCTGCTGGGGCGCGCCGGGATCGGCCCCCATCCATGTCGCCGCTGTGAGGGCTCCCGGCTGCGAGACGAACAGATCCTGCGCATCATCGGCTTCGCGAAGAAGGCGACGTCCGAGGGCTCGTTCTCTACCGAGGGGGCAGGCAGCGTGGTCAGGATCGATCGGTCCATCGCGACGATCGCCGTCCAGCAGGTCCCGCCCGGGGAGACCTCGCGACGGCGGCTGGGCCTGGTGGCCGGAGGGCGCTGGGTGGATGCCCTGACGATCAACGAGATCTCGAGCGCGGCGGGACTGAAGGGCTCTTTGATCGTGGACGGAACCGTGCTCGCCACGCAGCTTCCGGGGAAGCCCGCGTCGAGCGACGTGCTTCCTCGGCGGATCAAGAACCTCCTGGCGTACTCGCCCGTGGTGACCGAGCAGGACGCGGTCGGGTCCGGGGCGTACTACTCGGCGTACACCTCTCTCGAGACCGCGGCCAACGCCCCGGTGGGGATCCTGGTCCTGTCGTCACCCGCGAGCGCGATCACCGAGACGCGCGCTAGTCTCACCCGGCTGCTGTTCCTTGTGGCGATGGGGGTCGCGGTGGTCGCCCTCGGTCTCGCGTACATGTCCGGCCGGCGTATCACGCGCCCGATCCAGATGCTGACCGATACGGCGACCCAGGTCCGTGAGGGAGATCTGTCCGCCAAGGCTCCCGTCGTGGGCAGTGACGAGGTCGGCCGCCTTGGCGAGACTTTCAACGCGATGACCGCGTCGTTGGCGCGCATGACGGGTGACCTGCGCGAGGCGGCGCGCGAGGAAGAGCGCTTGCGGTCGCGCATCGAGACGATCATGCAATCGATGGCCGACGGCCTCGTCGCGGTCGACGCGGATCTCAAGATCCTCGCCTTCAACCGGGAGGCCGAGAACCTCACCGGCATCGATGCCAAGGACGCTCTCGGGAGGTCGGTGGAGGACGTTCTCGACGCGCGCGATGCGGAAGGGAACCCCGTCACCCTCCCCGTGTTCACGCTGGACGAGGGTTCGGTGGGCGGCGTGTTCCTGGCTCGGCGCGACGGGGATCCCGTGCCCGTCGCGTTCACGAGCGCGGTCCTCCGCGGCGATGACGACATCGTTGCCGGCGGCGTGGCCGTGGTGCGCGACATGACCCGCGAGCGTGAGGTCGAGCGCATGAAATCGGAGTTCCTCTCGAACATCTCGCACGAGCTGCGAACGCCGCTGACGCCCATCAAGGGCTACGCGGAGATCCTCGAGCGCAAGGACATCCCTCCGGAGAAAGCCAAGAGGTTCGTGCGCGGGATCCTCGACTCGACCACCCGCCTCGAGAGGATCGTCGAGCTGCTCGTGGACTTCGCCGCGATGGAGGCGGGTCGGCTTGCGCCGCGCAGCACCCCGGTCGACATCGGCAAGCTCATCGAAGAGCTCGGCCAACAGTGGGA
>JBHENN010000125.1:0-5202 GCA_046262015.1 Actinomycetota bacterium
TGGGCCTGCGGCGCTGCGCCGTCGTCATCCGGAACAACTCGTCGCGTGCGGGACCGAGGTATGCCTCACCTGCCCGGATCACGCTGCCCGACAGCACGATCAACTCGGGGTCGAACACGTTCACGAGGTTCGAAAGGGCGATCCCCAGCATCCGGCCGGCCCGGCGCAAGATCCGGCGCGCCGTCTCGTCGTGGGCCGCGGCCTGGGCGACGTGCACCGCCTCGATGCTCTCGGGCGAACCGCCGGCGAGGTCGAGGATCGCGCTGGTGGGATCCTCGGTCAGCGCCGCGCGCGCGGCCGCCTAGATCGCACTCCCCGACGCGAACTGCTCGACGCAGCCCCGCAGGCCGCACGGACACTCCGGTCCGTCGGGGTCGACGACCGTATGGCCGAACTCCGCCCCCGCCCCGGTCGCGCCTCGCAGCAAGCGGCCGTCGACGATGAACCCGCTGCCCACACCGGTGCCGATCGTGACGACCGCGACGTGGTCGCACCCGCGCGCCGCGCCGAAAGCGCGCTCGCCCCAGGCAGCGGCGTTGGCATCGTTGTCGATGGCGACGGGCAACCCGACGCGCGCCTGCAACGCGTCGCGTACCTGCGAATCGTCGTACACGAGGTTGGGGGAGAAGGTGACCGAGCCGCTCTCGGCGTGCACGAACCCCGCGGCGCCCACCCCCACGGCTCGCATTTCCACCCCGAGGCCGGTCTCGTGCCGCAGCAGCTCCTCGACGACCGTGATGATGCCCTTCGTCCCTGCGGTGGGATCGGTAGGTATCTCGACCCGCACGAGGACGGCACCGGTGAGCGTGACGACACCGGCCTTGGTGCCGGTACCACCGACGTCGACCCCGATAGCCGCCGGCTGGAGATCCATCCCCACAGGATAGTCAGCGTTCAGCCGATATCGATCCGCCGGAACCTCGATGGTGGCCCCGCTCCGGGCTCGGCCCGCGCGCCGGGCTCGGCCGGCGCTCCGGACGTCTCCGCCTCGGGCGCGCGTCCGGCTCGCTCGAGGAAGAGGGCCGCCGCGGTCATGAGCTCACGCGCGGCGGTCGCCAGATGATCCATCGCCTCCGGGTGCGTCGCCCGGGCCACGCCGATCGCGCGACAGAACGGGCAGTACGCGCAGTCCGACGCGGGCGCGCCCACCTCGGCGTCGTGGGCGGCGTGGTCGGCCTGATGCCCGGGACGCGTCGCGCCACCGCCGAGGTTGTGGTCGTGAGCGTCGAAGAGGTCCCGGTAGCTGGCGCCGGCTCCGCCGGCTCCGCTCGCGTCCGCCGTCATGCCGGCCTCCTTTCGAACAGCACCTCGACGTGATCCTCGACCATACGCGCCGACACGACCTCGCGCGCCGCCAGCATCCGCGGCAGTATCAACGTACGGCGGTACGATCCGACGCGCACGAACAGCTCGTCGCCCTTGCGGCCCAGGTCGAGCTCCTCCTTGCGCGCGAACGGGACGCGTAGTCCGAGAACGAACCCGTCCCCCTGCGGTTCGATCGACATGGGATCCGCCACGTGCAGCACCGCGGCCGGGTCGCACGATGCGTAGACCTCGGCTCCCAGCTCGGCGAGCCGCTCGGGTCCCACCGGCTCGCGACCGGCAAGGCGAGCAGCGAGGATCGGGACGGGCGCGAACGATCGCTCGATCGTTTCCAGATGGTCGGCCTGGATCTCCTTCCACCGGGCGAAGTACGGGTCCGAGACCTCATCCGGGAGGAGACGGTTCGCCACGATCGCATCGACGCGATAGCCGAACAAGCTGAGATAGGTGAAGGTCCTGCGGGCCTCGGCTATGACCATCGCTTCTGGGTTCACGACGAGCCGTACGGACGTGGTGTCGGCGTCCGTCAAGACCCGGCGCACGCCGTCGAGCGAGTCGTAGAAGCCTCGCATCGCGTCGTACACCCCGTCACCGGGCAGCGGGACGGTCGAGACCCGCCGCGCGAGAGGCCGCAGCGCGCCCATCACCCTGCGTTCGACCGGGAAGACCCGTTCCATGTACCACTGGACCGCATCGGGCAGCGCAAGCAGGCGCAGCGTCTCTCCGGTCGGAGCGCAGTCGACCACGAGCGCGTCGTATGGACCCTCGTCGTGATGGCGCTTGACGTCGGCAAGAGCGAACAGCTCGTCCACCCCCGGGATCACGGCGAGCTCCTCCGCCTCGACGCCGGCCAGCCCGGCCCACTCCAACACCGCGACCACGTGTTCCTGGATGGCCCGCCACTTGTCCTCGAGGCGCGCCTTCGGGTCGAGCTGCTCGGCCCACAGGTTGACCGCCACTTCGGTGGGCTCGGGTCCGAGCGCGGTGGCCGCGAACGCGTCCCCCAAGGAGTGAGCCGGATCGGTCGACATGATCAACGTCTTGCGACCCGCCGCCGCGATCTGCAGCGCGGTCGCGGCCGCAACGGTCGTCTTGCCGACGCCTCCCTTGCCGGTGAACAGAATGATCCGCATGACGTCGGGCCCCTACAGGGACTCCACCCGCTTCTTGAGGTCTTCGAGAGCGCCCTTCACTATCTGCCGCTCGGCCTGCTTCTTCACGAATCCCGGTACCGGGAAGCCGGGGTCGATGGTCATCTCGTAGATGACTTCGGTGACATCGTCGAACTCGTCGAACGTGTACGAGCCGGAGAGAGCCTTGACGTCGCCGTCGGCCAGGTCCCACGAGAAAGACTCAGGTGCCCCCGTGTAGTCGTACGCGAGCGTGTAAGTCAGGACCTTCACCTTCGCGTCGACCTCGTACCACACCTTGGTCGCGCGCCCCTCGCCATCCGTCTCTCTTATCTCCACCTGCTTGATGTTGGGGTTCCAGTCGGGATACGACTCGAAGTCGGTCGCGACCGCGAAGACGTCCTCAAGAGATGCGGCGACATCGATCGAATCCTTGACGCGGTCGGCCACGGTCGCTCCTCCTTGACAGATCGTTCCGCTTCCTTCTAAGAGCGATGCGGGAATGCTCGCCCGGTCGCCCTGAAATACCCTACGTTGACGCACAGCGTTCGGCCGATCCGCAGCGACGAGAGGAGCGGCTGATGGACGTGGCCGAAGTAGTGACGCGCGGGCTGGACGTCCTGGATGTAGGCGAGAAGATCGGTGCTTCCGTCCTCGGCATGACCGGCCCGGGTGTCGTAGCACAGCTCGGGGACGGCCGGAGGGATGTGCGAGCACAGGATGTCACACTCCCCCAGCCCGGCGACCTTGGCTGACATCTCCTCATGGCTGATCTCGCCGGCCACGTTGAGCGGTGTCGGCAGGGCACCTCCCACGAACCCGAAGCGCTCGCCGCCGATCCGAACGACCTCTGCGTCGGGGGCATGGACCCCGGGCGCGCCGTCCACGAACGAGGCCACTACCTGTGGCTGATCGACATTGCCGAGGATCAGGTAGGTGGGATCGGGCAGCGCGGCGAAGATCGCGCGGTACTGCTCCCCCACCCGCCCGGCGATCTCGGCTCGGATCTCGCTCTCCCGGCCTTCCGCCCGCCGCCGCATCGCCCGGCGCGCGCCGTCGAGGTCGCCGCGGCCCCGCAGGTCCATGACCTCTTCCACCGCGGCGCGGCTGAAGACCTCGGTGAGGATGCCGCTCATGGTGTTGTAGTCCAGGAAATTGATGAGGTCGCCGAGGAGGACCAGCGTGGCGCCTTCGGGCACCGCCTTCGCGAGAGCGTCCGGCGCGCCGTGCAGGTCGGCGACGACATATACGGCCACGCCTCATGCTAACCAGGACCCGGCCGCCCCGATGGCCGCTGCACGAGATGGAGGAGGCTCACTCAACGTGGACGGATCGACGAGCGCGGTGAGGACCTAGAGCGTGGCCGTCGTCCTGGTCCACGGCGGGGTCACGGGGATCGCCCGCGCCTCGCGACCCTCGCTGCGGCGCGTCCCCTTCACCCCGTCGCCCGGCGGCGCGTCGGCGCTCGATCTCGTCGAGGCGGCCGTGCGCGCCCTGGAGGACGACCCGTCGCTGAACGCCGGCTTCGGCTCGGTCTTGAACCAGCAAGGGGAGATCGAGCTGGACGCCGGCATCGCGGATGGCTCCACCGGCAGGTGGGCCGGTGTCGCCGGCGTGAGGGTTCGCCACCCGGTCTCGCTGGCGCGCCGCGTGCTGGAGACGACCCCGCACGTCCTCATGGCCGGCGCGGGCGCCATGGCGGTGGCGCCCGACCTCGAGGTGCTCGCCGCGACGTCGGCGCGCCAGAGGCGGCGATGGCTGGCTGCGCGGCGCGCCGGGGAGCTTGGGGTCGAGGGCTTCGGAGATCCCGAGCACGTGGACACCGTGGGAGCCGTCGCGCTGGATGAGGCCGGCTACGTCGCGGCGGCGTCGTCGACCGGCGGTGTGTTCGGGAAGCTCCCCGGACGCGTCGGGGACGCGCCGATCTTCGGGGCCGGCTTGTTCGTGTCTCCTCGGGTGGCGGTGGTCGGCACCGGGGTGGGCGAGCTGTTCCTCCAGACCCTCGCGGCGGCCCGCGTCGGGTCACTGGTCGAGGAAGGGCTCGATCCCCAGGCCGCATGCCGCGCGGCGATCGACCACCTCGGGACGGTGGCCGCTGCACCCGCGGGACTCCTGGCCGTCGACGTCGAGGGCCGAGCCGGCGCGGCCTTCCGGGGTGCATCGTGGGCGGTCGAGGGAGCCGGCGGCCCGCTCGAACCCGTCCGTCTGCCGTGACAGGCTCGGTCCGGATGCCCTCCTAGCGGACCTGCAGCACCGCCGGGACGATCAGCGCCACCAGCAGCAGCAGCAAGCCCAGGACCACGTACATGAAAACCCTGCCCTTGAGAAGGACGCGCTTCGGCTCACGTGCCGCCTCGCGGTAGGCGTCGTGCGCGGCCACGGCCCAGAGACCGAAGGCGGCGATGCCGAAGACGATCGCGATCGGCAGCGAGCCCGACACTCCCCTCTGGAGACCGGCGATGATGACCACCGCGACGACCCACGTGCTGACCGCAGCGCGTGCGACCGCTTGCCCCCACAGGCCGAGATACCCATGACCGGCACCGGGCAAAAAGAGCGAGATCAACGCGGCCATACCCGGGTCGCGCGGCGGCCGCTGGGCCTCGGAAGGCCGGGCCAGCTCCGCGAACGAGGTGCCGCACACCTCGCACATCTGCGCGTCGAGGGGATTGGGCGTCTCGCAACGCGGACACGACCACACCACACCGTCCTCGGTGATGGTGAACGCGCCGCGGCGGGTACCGACCGC
>JBHENN010000126.1:0-13198 GCA_046262015.1 Actinomycetota bacterium
GGGACCGACCTGCGCCACTTCAAGCGGTGGTCACGGGACATCCCCGTCAAGCTGCGCGTGGCGCTCGAGCTCGGCGAGGCGCCGGGATTCGACGGGATCGCGTGCGTCGACTGTGGGCGCCGCTTCCGGACCCAGTTCGACCACGTCGAGCCGCACGTGGCGCGCGGTCCGATGTCCACCAGAAACATCGACCCCCGCTGCCCGAGCTGCCATCCGGCCAAGACCGAACGGGACCGGCGCGCCGGCAAGCTGAAACCGCCCGAACCCTGACGCGCGGGGTCCCACGCCCTAGCCCCAGACGACTGTCTGGAGTGAACGAACAAACGACCCTGGCCCCGATCTGAGCAACTATCGTTGCGATAGGCACGCCATCCGTCGCTGAGATCATGGAGCCGCCTGGCACCGCGCCTTGCCCGAACGCCGGCTAGCTGACGAGCAGGTCCTCGGACAGGTCGAGCAGCTCCTCCATCGAGCGGGCCGACTCCGGCAACGGTTCGGTCGCGGTCCGGGACGCGTACCCGTCGACGTAGCTCTGACCGGAGAGCTCCATGATCTCGTACATGATCTCGTCGGTCGCGGAACGCAGCACGAACCGGTCCTGCTCCCGGCCCCCGTAGCGGGAGAAGTCGATCGGCTTGCCGAACCTCACCGTCACGCGCACGCGCCCGGTGAACCGCGGAAGCTTCGCGGCCTTGGGCATGACCTCGTCGGTTCCCACGAGACCGCAAGGGACCACCGGCACCCGGGCAGCGAGGGCCAGCCGGGCGGCACCGGTCCGCCCGCGGTAGAGCTTCCCGTCGGGAGATCGCGTTCCCTCCGGGTAGATGCCGAGGAGGTTCCCGGATCGAAGCACCTTCAAGCCGGTGCTCAACGCCTGCTGGGACTTCTCCTTGTCGTCCCGGTCGACCGGGATCTGCCCACACATCTTGAAGAACCACGCCGTCTTCCAGCTGGTGAAGTAGTCGGCTTTGGCGAGGTAGGTGAGCTTCCTGCGGTTGACCACGAGCGGGATGAAGAAGGAGTCGAGGAACGAGAGGTGGTTCGCCGCGATGATCGCGGCACCGTTGCGGGGGATGTTCTCGCGGCCCTCCACCCGGATGCGGTAGATGGTCAGCAGGATCGGCTTGAGTATCGCCTTGAT
Organism: Actinomycetota bacterium; assembly: GCA_046262015.1. Taxonomy (GTDB): domain Bacteria; phylum Actinomycetota; class CADDZG01; order CADDZG01; family WHSQ01; genus JBHENN01. The sequence continues at coordinate 1,142 of JBHENN010000126.1, forward strand.
GACCCAATAGCCCATATCGCCAGCGACCTTCTCCTCGGTGAGCTCCTCGATGAGCCCGCTCGCCACGGCGCGGCTCGGGGTCGCGCGCCCTTCCACCCGGGCATCCCATCGCCGCGCGAGCGCCCGCCGCCCACCATGTTGGACAATCGCGGCCTAGTCAAGTCGCCGGGGCCGGCCGCCGCGGGGCCGCGTGGGACGATCCGGGCACGTGAGGAGGCATGGAGGCGTGGAGGTGTGGAGGTGAGCGTGGCGCACGACGTGGAGGTCCTGGCCGGGGCGGAGGCCTTCGCTCTGGGCGAGGGACCGGTCGGTGCCCTGATCATCCACGGGTTCACCTCCAGCCCGCAGGTCGTGAGACCGTTGGGCTCCTACCTCTCCGAGCGAGGGATCGCGGCCGTTGCCCCGCGCCTGCCGGGCCACGGCACCACGTGGGAGGACCTCGCGGTGCGGCGCGACCGGGACTGGATCGCGGCCGTCGAGGCGGCCTTCGACGAGCTGGCCGCGGTGAAGGAGCGTGTGTTCGTGGTGGGGTTCTCGTTCGGCGCGTCGCTCGCGGTGGATCTCGTGGCCCGCCGGCAGGGGCGGGTTGCGGGGCTCGTGACGATCGCCACCTACCTGCGGAGCGACGACCCACGCCGGTTCCTCTCGGGGATCGTGCCTCGGGTCCTCAAGACGATCCCCGGCGTCGGCAACGACACCGCCGATCCCGAGGGTGAGCGGGAGATCGTGTACGACCGCATCCCGACCTCGGCCATCCATCAGATGCTGCGGGTGACGAAGAGGGCACGGGCGGCACTGGGCTCGATCACGGTCCCGGTCCTCGTCGTGCACGGCCGCAACGACCACACCGCCAAGCCGTTCAACGCCCGGCTCGTCTACGACTCCGTCGCGTCGACCGACAAGGAGCTCGTCTGGCTGGACCGCTCTTACCATGTGCTCCCGTTCGACCACGACCGGGACCAGCTCTTCGAGGTCACCTACCGGTTCATCCGCGACCGGAGCGACGCGTGAACGACGCGCGGCGATGCAACCAGGAAGGCAGGGGCGCGTGACGATCAGCGAGACCATCACGGTCGAGGGGCACATCATCGACACCCACGTCCTGCCGAAGATCTTCGACGAGATCAGTGCTGCCGGCGCCGGCTTCGAGATCGTCGACCTCCAGGTCGGAGGAACGAACGAGGACACCTCGCGCGCCCGGATCAAGGTGTCCGCCCCTTCCGAGGAGCTGCTGAACCTTCTCCTGGACCGCCTCCGCCAGCACGGCGCCAACCCCGACACGGTCGAGGACGTGACCCTGGTCGAGGCCGACGTCGCCGGTGCGTTCCCTCCCGGCTTCTACTCCTCCACCAACCTGGAAACCGAGGTCCGGGTGGACGGGCGGTGGCTGCGCGTCGAACGTCCCGAGATGGATTGCGGGATCGCGGTGCGCGGCGGGCGTGCATGGATCGTGCCGATGAGCGACGTCGACGAAGGGCTGCCGATCGTGATGGGAGGTCACGGCATCCGGGTCCTTCCCCTGGAGCGTCCGGCCGACCACAAGGCGTCGTTCGAGTTCATGTCCTCGGAGATCTCGTCGGAGAAACCCAAGGCTCTGCTCGTCCAGCAGGTAGCCGACCAGATGCGGGCCGTGAAGCAGAGCGGCAAGCGGATCCTGTGGGTCGCCGGGCCCGCGGTGGTGCACACGGGATCGGCTCCGGACGTGAGCGCGCTGATCCGCGCCGGCTTCGTCGACGCGCTCTTCGCGGGCAACGGTGTGGCCGCCCACGACATCGAGTCGAACATCTACGGGACGTCCCTTGGCGTCCACCTGGGCCACGGCGGGACCGCCGACCACGGCCACGAGCACCACATCCGGGCCATCAACGAGCTTCGCCGGCATGGATCGTTCCGGGCCGCCATCGATGCGGGCCTGTTCCACGACGGGATCGTCTACCACCTCGTGAAGAGCGGCGCGGGCTACCTGTTCGGCGGCAGCGTCCGCGACGACGGACCCTTGCCGGAGGTGGTGACGGACATGGTCGCGGTCCAGCGACGCCTGCGGACGTTGATATGGGGTGAAGGCGGTGACGACCTCGTCGGCTACTGCATCGTGGTGGGCACGATGCTGCACGGGATCGCAACCGGCAACTGCCTGCCGGCCTCCGTCCCGCTCGTCTGCGTCGACATCAACCAGGCCACCGTGACCAAGCTCATGGATCGGGGGTCGTGGCAGTCGCTCGGGATCATCACCGACGTCGGGCTGTTCATCCGGGACCTCGCCGAGCGCCTGGCTCCGGACGAGGTCAGGCGGCCCAGCGACGACGCCGACGTCCGGGAAGCGGGCGCGCGCACGCGCCGCTGACGGGCCGGGTTAGAGGGGACCCGTGCGGGTCTTTCTCCGAGCCCGGTCGACGAACAGCCGCCACGCCGCGAGCGTCAGCAGAACGCACGCGGCCGCGAGCAGCCACGAGTTGGGCCGTCCGTCGAACCTCATCCCGACGAGGTTCTGGCACCGCACCGGCACGCAGCGCCCGTCGGGGAGGCGGCGGGTGCAATCCAGGATGCACAGTGTCGGGGCGAACGAGACGAAGACGCTCAACCCGAGAAGCGCCGCCCGCAGGAGAGCCCGAGCCGAGACCGAGCGTTGGGCGCGCCGCGGTTCGCCCGATCTGCGCTCGGGGAGCATGGATCTAGCTCAGCTACAGGTCGAGACGCCCGGAGAGGATCTCTCGCAACGTCGGGCTGGAGACCTCCTCGAGCTCGTAGTTGGCGCGCACGGCGGGCTTCTGGATGTCACACACCTTGCGGAGGTCGATCGGCGTCGCGATCACGACGACGTCGGCGTCGGATGAGTTGATCGTCTCGGACAGGTCCCGCCGCTGCTCGTCCGAATAGCCCATCGCCGGCAGCAGCGTCCCGATGTGCGGGTAGCGCTCGTACACCTGCCGGATCGTCCCGACCGCCCACGGGCGCGGGTCGACCAGCGACGCTGCGCCGGCGCGCATCGCGGCGACCACCCCGGCCCCATAGTTCATCTCCCCGTGCGTCAGGGTCGGTCCATCTTCGACCACGAGCACCTTCTTGCCCCGCAGGGAAACGTCCTCGTCAAGCGTGATGGGAGAGAACGCGGCCACGATGGCCGCTCGAGGGTTGACCTCCTCGATCGTCGTGCGCAGCGCCTCGACGTCGTCGAGCTTGGCCGAGTCGACCTTGTTGATCACGACGACGTCGGCCATACGCAGGTTGGTCTCGCCGGGATGGTAGGAGGTCTCGTGACCCAGACGGAGCGGATCGGCCACCGTGATGTGCACGTCGGGAACGTAGAACGGGAGGTCGTTGTTGCCCCCATCCCACAGCACGACGTCCACCTCCTTCTGGGCCATCTTCAGGATCTCTCCGTAGTCGATGCCGGCGAAGACGATCGACCCCTGGGCCAGATGCGGCTCGTACTCCTCGCGTTCCTCGATCGTGCAACGCGCGCTCTCGAGGTCCTCATAGGTCTCGAATCGCTGCGCGACCTGATCGACGAGCCGGCCGTAGGGCATCGGATGACGCACGACGGCAACGGTCTTGCCGGCCGCCTTGAGCACCCGCGTGACCGCCCGCGTGGTCTGTGACTTGCCCGCCCCCGTGCGGACCGCGCAAACCGCTACGACCGGCACGTCGGCCGCGATCATCGTCGCGCGCGGGCCGAGCAACGTGAAGTCGGCCCCCGCCGCCAGAGCGCGCGATCCGACATGCATGACCGTCTGGTGCGACACATCTGAATAGGCGAAGACGACCTCATCCACCTCGAGCTCCTTCACCAACCGCTCGAGGTCGTTTTCGGGATGGATCGGGATGCCCTGCGGATAGAGGGATCCGGTCAGCTCGGGGGGGTAGGTCCTCCCCTCGATACCCGGGATCTGCGTCGCCGTGAACCCGACGACCTCGGAGTCCTCGTCGTCGCGATAGCGGACGTTGAAGTTGTGGAAGTCGCGTCCTGCCGCGCCCAGGATCAGGACCCTTCGCGTGCGTCTCCCGCCGTTCATACCGGCGGCACTCTACACAAGGGCTAGGGTTGCGAGATGCCGAAGAGGAAGCTCACGCGCAGGGGTTCGAAGCGCCGGGCGCAACTGCTCGAGGCCGCTACCCGGCTGTTCGGCGAGCAGGGGTACACGCGCACGACGGTAGGGGACATCTGCGACACCCTCGGGGTCGGCAAGGGGGTCTTCTACTGGTACTTCCGCTCGAAGGAGGCACTCTTCTCGGAGCTGCTCCAGGGCGCGCTGCTGGAGCTGCGCCGCGCCCAGCACACGGCGATCGACAAGGTAGAGGACCCCGTTGCCCGTATAGAAGATGGCATCCGCGCGTCGATCAGCTTCTTCCGGCACAACCCGGGCATCCTCGAGGTGATGCGGACGGCCGCCCGCTACGAGCAGTTCGCCACGCTCGTGGAGAACGGACAACAGATCGTCGTCGCCGACACGGCGACGCACGTGAAGGAAGCCATGGGGCGAGGCTCTATCAGGGACGGCGACGCGGAGTTCATGGCACACGGGATCATCGGCGCCATCTTCCACTTCGTGGAGACGTACTTCGCCACCGGGGCCGAGGCGATGAACGACCGGCCACAGCTCGAAGACGAAGCGGTCGACTTCTGTCTGCGGGGTCTGCTCGTCCGCTAGAAGCGCAAGTATTCGTTTGAGGGGACGGCTCGACTCCGAGGCCGAAGGCTTTTGCTTTGGAGATGGCACCGCCGGGTCCTAGGACGCGCGGCGGCGGCGCCTCCGGGCCCGCCGTTCGGCGGCCTCGCGCTGGTTGAGCGCCAGCGACTCCTCGACCGTCGGTGCCGTTCCGCCGAGGTGCGCCGGCACCCACCATCGGTCGGAGTCATCCCTGGGGTGCTGCGGGTAGGTACGCGACGCGCGATCGACGAGCCGGGAGATCTCCCCCATCGCGCGCTCGGTCACCTCGACCGGGTCGTCCTTTGGCCGGTACGAGACCGGCGCGCCGAGGTCGACCGTGATCGCGATGCCTCGCTCGAAGTTCTTGGCCCGGCCCTTGGTCAGGATCCGCTGCGTGCCCCATACGGCCCCTGGGATCAGCGGCACGCCGGCGAGCATCGCCATGCGCGCAGCCCCGGTCTTGCCCGGTGCGGGCACGAACGAACGGCTGATCGTGGACTCCGGGAACATCCCTACGAGCTCGCCGCGCTTCAGGGCGGCCACGGCCGCATCGATCGCCGCCTGGGGCTTGCCGAAGCGGTCGACGGGGATGTGCTTCATCCCCCGCATCAAGGGGCCGGCGATCGGATGGGCGAACACCTCTTGCTTGGCGAGGAACCGGACGAGTCGTCCGCGTTTGCGCGCTGCGACCCCGACGAACACGAAGTCGAGATATCCGATGTGATTGGTGGCGATGACGGCTCCGCCCTGGGCGGGGATGTGGTCCTCCCCGGACGTCCGCACGTCCCATCTCATCGCCCTCAAGATCCCGAGCGCGGCGCCCACGACCGGGCGATAGACCGGTTCCACTACGCCGGCGGTCCCTTCTCGAGGGCCCGCCTTATGCCACGGACCGCCTGCCGGATGCGCTGTTCGTTCTCCACCAGCGCGAACCGTACGAAACCCTCGCCCCGCTTCCCGAAACCGATGCCCGGGGACACCGCGACCTTGGCCTCTGCGACGAGGTACTTGGCGAACTCGAGCGAGCCCATAGGTTTGAACGCCTCGGGGATCTCGGCCCATGCAAACATCGTCGCCGGCGGGCGCGTGATCGACCATCCGATGCGATCGAGCGCCTCGCACAGCACATCCCGCCGCGACCGGTACGTCTCGCGGATCTGCTTCGGCTCTTCGGTGCACTCGTTGAGCGCGATGATCCCGGCGATCTGGATCGGCTGGAACACGCCGTAGTCGAGATACGACTTGAGCTTGGTGAGGGCCGCGACCATCTCTCGGTTCCCGACCGCGAAGGCCAGCCGCCATCCCGCCATCGAATACGACTTCGACATCGAGAAGAACTCGATCCCGACGTCGCGCGCTCCCGGCACCTGCAGGAGGGACGGAGCGCGCTCTGCATCGAACACGAGATCCGCATACGCGAGATCGTGGACGATCATCATCCCGCGCGTCCGGGCGAACTCGACGAGCTGCTCGAAGAAACCGAGGTCTACGATCGCGGTGGTGGGGTTATGCGGGAACGAGCACACCACCACACGAGGCTTCGGCTCGGAGCGTTCGTACGCCTGCACGAGGTCCGCGAAGAAGTCCGACCCGAACGCCAGTGGCACGGTCGTGACGTGCGCTCCCGACAGGATCAGCGAGTAGGTGTGGATCGGGTAGGTGGGCTCGGGCACGAGCACGGAATCGCCCGGCTCGAGCAGCACCCATGCGAGGTGCGCGAGGCCTTCCTTGGCCCCGATCGTGGCGACCGCCTCGGTCTCCGGATCGAGCGCGACGTCCCACCCCCGCTCGTAGAGGTCGCAGATCGCACGCCGCAGCTTGGGGATGCCCCGGGACGACGAATAGCGATGGTTGCGGGGGTTCTCGACCGCCTCCTGGAGCTTCTCGACGACCGCATGCGGGGTCGCCAGGTCGGGGTTGCCCATGCCGAGGTCGATGATGTCCTCGCCTGCCCGCCGCGCCTCGGCCTTCAGGTCGTTGACTATCGAGAAGACGTATGGAGGGAACCGCTCGATACGACGGAACTCCACGGTCTCCCCTCTCCCCGGTCCTCCCCCGATGGGCGGGCGATAACGCCCGTACAGCCGCCGGCCGGGCTCAACCTAGCAGCGTCGCCCGTCCGGTGTGTCAGTCGTTCGGGTCGTCGAGGTCGGTCGTATTGCCGTCCCAGCGTGTCAGGTTCTCGAGGACGAGTCGCCCGTCGGCGACGCGCGCGTCCATGCACACCACCGCACCGTTCCCCACGCCGCGGATCCTGCGAGAGCGGTACTCGTCGAAGCCCAGGGCCTCGGCGCTCAGCCAGCGGATCGTCCCGCCGTGGCTGACGACGACCACGCCGCCGTCTCCCGAGTGGCTCTCGATGACCTCTTTCAGACGCGCCAGAGAGCGCGTCCGCACCTGGGTGGGCGATTCACCCCCGGGGCGGGCGTTGTGGTGCCGGTTGGGACCCCACAGGTCGGGCCACCGCCGCGCGATCTCGTCGGTCGTAAGCCCCGTCCACTCACCCTGGTCGATCTCGCGGAACGCCGGCTCGACCCCCACCTCGACCTCGTGCACCTCGGCGATCGGGCGGGCGGTATCCACGGCGCGCCGGAGGTCGCTCGAGTACACCGCGTCGATGTCCTGGTCGGAGAGCTCGCGCGCCGCCGCGATCGCTTGCTTGCGACCCTTGTCGTTGAGCTCGACGTCGGCCCATCCCTGGGCACGCTTGGTGTCGTTCCAGTCCGTCGCGCCGTGGCGCACGAGGAACAGCTTCGTGATCGGAGCCTCCCGGGTCTCGGTGGTACGGCCGTTCTCGGTCCTGCAGGTCCCTGCTGCCCGGGCCGCGGCGACCGCGGGCCGTTACAGTGTGCCCGACACGAAGCAGGCCCTGCCGCTCTAGTCAAGGAGGACGACGTGGGGGGTTACGCGGACAAGCTCCAGAACAAGGCCGGCGAGGTTCTCCGACCCGGCGAACAGCTGCTCTCTGCGATACGGGCGCAGCCGCGCGGGTCGACGACGGGGATGGCGGTGGGAGGTCTCGTCGGGGGCGCGATCGCAGGTCGCCAGGCGTCCAAGGCCCAGGCCGGCGCCGCCGAGGGATCGGTGGCGAAGAGCTGGCCTCAGGGGAAGTTCGCTCTCGGCCTGACCGATCAGCGACTGCTCGCGTTCAACTACACGGCGCTGGGCAAGCCGAAGGACCTGACCGGCGAGTTCCCCCTCGACCAGGTGGCGTCCGTGGACGTCGACAAGAAGATGGTCGCCAACTCGGTCCGGTTCAGCTTCACGGATGGGTCCTCGATCGAGGTGGAATGCCCCAAGCTTGAGAAGGTCGGGGACTTCGTCGCGGCGTTCCAGAAGATCAAGACGGGCGCCTAACGCACGGATCGATCACGCCGTGGGGACGAACCGCCTCAGGCGGAGGGCGTTGAGCACGACGCTGACGGAGGAGAACGCCATCGCAGCCGCCGCGAGCATCGGGTTCAGCAGGCCGAGGGCGGCTCCCGGGATCATCACGACGTTGTAGAAGAAGGCCCAGAAGAGATTCTGCTTTATCGCCCCGAGGGTCCGACGGGAGAGTTCGATCGCGCCGGCGGCGAGACGCGGGTCGCCCCCCACGAGTGTCAGGTCGGCCGCCTCGATCGCGACGTCGGTGCCGGTGCCGATCGCGATGCCGAGGTCCGCCTGCGCGAGCGCCGGCGCGTCGTTGATGCCGTCGCCGACCATCGCCACCTTCTTGCCCTCCTGTTGGAAGCGCTGGACCTCGCGCGCCTTGTCCTGGGGGAGCACCTCGAAGCGGACCGCGTCGATTTCGACCGCGCGCCCGATCGCCTCGGCGGTCGTGCGGTTGTCGCCCGTGATGAGGACGGTCTCGAGGCCGAGCGCGCGCAGGTGAGCGACCGCCGCCCGGGCGCCCTCCTTGAGGGTGTCCGCGAGCGCGATCGCGCCCCAGACCCTCCCTCCGACCGCCAGCCAGATCACCGTCTTGCCGTCGCGCTCGAGGCGCTGCGCCGCGGCCTGGAGCTCGTCGCCGGCGGGCGCACCCACGAAGGAGCCGCGGCCGACGCGCACCTCGGCGCCGTCCACCTCGGCCGCGATCCCGGACCCGCTCGACGACTCGAACCGGCGTACCTCCGGGAACGCGAGGCCGCGCTCGTTCGCCTCCGCCGCGATCGCGCGCGCGATCGGATGCTCGGAGAGGTCCTCGAGCGCCCCGGCGAGCCGTAGCAGCTCGTCCGTGGACGGCGGGTCGTCCGCCGTCTCATCCACGACCACATCCGTGACCGACATCTCGCCCTTGGTGATGGTGCCGGTCTTGTCGAGCAGCACCACGTCGAGCTCCCCCGAGCGCTCGAGCACGTCGCCACCCTTGATCAGCATGCCCAGCTGAGCTCCTCTCCCGGTCCCGACCATGACCGCCGCCGGGGTCGCGAGGCCCATGGCGCACGGGCAGGCGATGATCAACACCGCCACGGCGGCCAGGAGCGACGCTTCGAACGGATATCCCGTCACGAGCCATCCGGTCATCGTGACGGCCGCGATCAGCATCACCGCAGGCACGAACACCGACGCGACCCGGTCGGCGAGATGCTCGATCGGCGCGCGGCGCGTCTGAGCGTCCTCCACCAGCTTGGCTATCTGAGCGAGCGCGGTGTCGGATCCCACCTTGGTAGCAACGACGACGATGGACCCCGAGGCGTTCATGGTCGCACCGAAGACCGGATCGCCTGCGCCCTTGTCGACCGGTACCGACTCCCCCGTCAACATCGACTCGTCGACCGAGGTCTCGCCGTCCCGCACCACGCCGTCGGTCGGGATCTTCTCGCCGGGCCGCACCCGGATCAGGTCTCCGGTGCGCACCTCGTCGAGCGGCACCGACACCTCGACCTCGTCTCGGATCACGCGGGCTTCTTTGGCCTGCAACTGCAGGAGACTCTTGATCGCGGCGGAGGCTCTGCTCTTGGAGGTGTGCTCGAAATACTTTCCGAGCAGCAGGAACGTGATGATGACCGCGGCGGTCTCGAAGTAGAGATGGCCGCCGGTCGCGATCGAATAGAGCGAGTATGCGAACGCCGCCAGGGTGCCCACCGTCACCAGCGTGTCCATGTTGGCCGCGCGGTGGCGCGCCTTGCGCCATGCGCTGACGAGGAAGGGCCTGCCCGCCCACAGCTGCACCGGCGTCGCCAGGGCCAGCTGCGTCCAGCGCGACCACCCGTGATGCATCGGACCGAACATCGCCAGCAGCACCAGAGGGGTCGTCAAGATGGCCGCCCCGAGGAAGCGCCGCCACGCCGCTCGTGCGCGAGCGTCCTCTTCGTGGATCGCGACACCGTGCTCGTGCTCGCCGGCTCCACCGTGGGAGACCGCGTCGTCCTGGGGGGCGAGCTCGTATCCGATCGCCCCGACGGCCGCCACGAGATCGGCAGGATCGGTCCCCGGCGCGAGGCGCACGGTCGCTCGCTCGGTGGCGAGGTTCACGCCCGCTTCGGTCACTCCGGCGTGCTCGCTCAAGGTCTTCTCCACGCGCCGCGCGCACGACGCGCACGTCATCCCGCGGACGTCGAACGTGATCGAGGCCTCGGCCTGCCGGCCGGAGGCGGCTTCGGGGGCCGCAGCGCGCGTCGTGGTCATCCTGCGATCATATACCCCCCGGGGGTATCAGTCACTGCGCAGGGCGGCGCGCACGGGCCCGGCCAGTAGCTCGAAGGATCCGGACCGCCCGCCGTCCGGGAACGTCACCACGAGATGCCGCGCGCCCGCCTGGACGAGCGCCCCTAGGCGGTGGGCCACGGTATCGGGCCCTCCCACGACGTAGCGTGCCGGGTCACGCTTGCCGAGCAGAGCGAGGGCCTCGGCGTCGTTGCGCCCGAGCACCACCTCGCCCCCCCACGACAGCTCGACCGGCCGTCCGGCCGCCGCTTCGAGCACGTCACCTGCGTCGCGGGCGAACGCTTCGGGATCGAGGCTCCAGCCGTTCCACCCATCGGCGGCGCGCCCGGCCAGCTCCAACAACTCGGGCGAGCGACCGCCGACCCACAGGGCGGGGGTCTTAACGAGGGGGCTGGGCGGCAGCTCGGTCAGGGACGCGAACCGTCCTTCGTGCGTGACCGTCTCCCCGGCATGGTAGCGCCGGACGATGTCGAGCACCTCGGCGAGCTGGCCGGCGCGGTCGTCGGCCTCGAGGTACGGCAACCCGAAGGCCGCGTTCTCGGCGCGGTTCTGGTGGTCGCCGGTGCCGAGACCGACGGTGAGCCGACCGGGTGCGATGGCTGCGACGGTAGCCGACATCTTGGCCAGCACCGCGGGATGGCGCGCCGACGAGCGCGTGACCAGCGAGCCGATGCCGATCCGGCGGGTGGCGGCGGCGAGCCACGCGAGGGCGGTCCAACACTCCAGGATCGGCCGGTCGCGGCCTCCCGACAGCGGCCACATGTGGTCGAAGACCCACAGCGAGTCGAGCCCGAGCTCCTCGGCGCGCCGGGCCGCCCCGGCGAACCGCTCAGGGTCGCTCGTGAATTGCGGGAGCGTCACGCCGATCAGGACGCTCACGCGGCGTTGACCATGAGGTAGCGCACCACGAACTCGGACACGCCGGCGCTGAGAAGGGCGGCATAGTACAGCCCGGTCGCCGACTGGATCGAGCGGATCGCGATGCAGCGGCGCGCCCCCCATACGACCACACCGGTGAACGCGATCAGCACGAGCCACACGATGTAGAACGCGCCGCCGAGGTCCATCCCGAAGCCCGGCAGCCCGAGGACCGCCCCGTCCGTCGTCGCGCGGCTGAGACGCGTCCACGCGACAGCTCCGAGGACGATCGATCCGGCGACGCCGGCAAGAGCGACGTGCGTGAGGCGGGCCAGCGCCCACGGCTTCAGGCCGGGCTGGTTGAGGTACCAATGCCCGAGCATCATCCCGTTCGTCACCCCACCGAGCAGGACCGCGCCGGCCACGAGCTCCAGCGCACCCAGGCCCACCGGCCAGCCGGACAAACCCTGGGCTCCCAGCGCCAGCGCCCCGAGGCCGATGGCGGCGGCAAGGGCACCCACCACCGACCCGGCGCCGTCGCCGGCGAGGTACTGCGCTGTGAGGTAGATCGCGGCGGCGACCATGAGCGCGGTGAGTGCGGGCTCCAGCAGGAACGGCACCGTGGAGCCGGGGGCGACCGCCACAGCGCGCCCCGCGAGCCACGCGAGCACCGCGGCCGCCAACGCCGCCCATGCGGTGATCCGGAAATGGCCGCGCGTGACCACCTTCCAGCTCTGCGTCCATGCCGCCGCTCCGAGCCAGCCTGCCGTCCACTCCAGCAGCACGAGGGTGACTACCCCGCCCGCGCCGCTCACCTAGCGATGCGCTTCTTCAACCATCCGGGGACCACCGTGGTCGCGAGGTCGAGCACCTGCTGGACCACCTCGAGCAGGTCCTGGTC
>JBHENN010000127.1:0-27098 GCA_046262015.1 Actinomycetota bacterium
CTAGAGGACAGGGTCGTGATGGAGAGGGGCCGCCCCGACCGGGACCCGCTGGTCCCGGACCCACGGACGATGATCGGCCACGTCCACCTCAAGGTGTCCGACCTCGGGCGCGCCGAGGCTTTCTACCGGGACGTCCTCGGGTTCGAGGTCACGACCCGCTACGGGAGCGAGGCCGTGTTCCTGTCGTTCGGCGGATACCACCACCACGTCGCGCTGAACACGTGGTACAGCAAGGGCGCCGGTCCCGCTCCGACGAACCGAGCCGGGCTGTTCCACTTCGCGATCCTGGTGCCGGACCGGGCGGCGCTGGCGCGCGCTCTTCGGCGCCTCCTCGACCACGGCGTCGAGCTCGACGGGGCGGCCGATCACGGCGTGAGCGAGGCGCTCTACCTCCACGACCCCGACGGGAACGGCATCGAGATCTACCGCGACCGGGACCGCTCCGAGTGGCCGACGAACCCGGACGGGTCGGTCGCGATGAGCACCCTGCCTCTCGACGTGCCCGCGCTTCTCGCCGAGGCCGGATAGCGCCCCACTCGGCTCTCGGCCCGCACCTGTCGTCGCGAACGCGGCTTCGGGCTGGCGCGGGGGCCGGCCACGTGCCTAGAATGACAGCGCGGTAACTACGCCCCGGTCATTCGCAGGGATTTCCGGATAATCGAACAGATGTTCGCCTATACTGCCCCGTGGAAGGCGGAAGTGTCGCACCCCCCCTCTAGCGTGCTCCAGGACCGAAGACCGGCCCCGAGCGGGCCGCCGACCAAGGAGGCTCCGTGGCGACCATCCGATCCCAACGGGACGCAGTGAGGGACACCAGCCAGGACCAGAAGGGCCGTGACCAGGCCGTCGACAGCGCGATCGCCCAGATCGAGAAGCAGCACGGCAAGGGCTCGATCATGCGGTTGGGTGACGACGGCTCGCGCTTCGACGTCGCGGTGATCCCGACGGGGTCGCTCGCGATGGACCTCGCGCTCGGCGTCGGCGGTCTGCCCCGGGGGCGGATCGTGGAGATATATGGCCCCGAGGGGAGCGGCAAGTGCCTCACCGGCGACACCTATATATGGACCGACCACGGCCTCGAGACGGTCGTAGAGCTGTTCGAACGCTGTGGGCAGAAGGCCAGCTGCACGTCGCGTGTCACCGACGTCACCGAGCTCGGCGTGCGAGCGGTGAACGAGCACGGCGAGCTCGAGCAGATCGCCGCGCTGACGAACAACAACCGCAGGCCGGTCCTCAAGCTGCGTCTGAGGTCGGGCCGGACGGTAACCGCAACCCACAACCACCCGCTGCGCGTGGTCGACCAGAGTGGCTACATCGTCTGGCGCAAGGTGGGCGAGATCGTCCAGGGAGACACCGTCGTTTCCGCAGGCTTCGGTGCGATCGAGGCCGCCTCGGGGGACGGCGTCAGCGAAGACGAGGCCGTGTTCCTCGGATACCTGGTCGCCGAAGGCACGCTGACCGGTACCTCACGCGTTCGATCCACGAACTGGGACAAGGAGGTTGCCGAGGAGTTCGTCCGCCTCGCTCGCGACCTCTTCGGGGTCGAGGCGCGCAACTACTACGACAAGGAATATGACCTCTCGGGTAAGGCGCTCCGCGTCCAGCTCGAACAGCAGTACGGCCTCGACTACGTCACGGCTCACGGCAAGAAGATCCCCCGATGCGTCCGCACGGGTGGTCACAAGATCCAACGCGCCTTCCTATCGGCTCTGTTCGAAGGTGACGGCTGGATCGACAAGAGCTCCACGGTGGGGATCGCCAGCGCGTCGGAGCAGCTGGCCCGAGAGGTACAGCTCCTGCTGTTCGGCTTCGGGATACCCGCTACGGTGACGGCCAAGCACAACCTCCTGTACGAGCGGGACTACTGGACGGTGACGATCGCTCCGGCGGTGGTCCATCGCTTCCTGGACGAGATCGGCTTCAGGTCGGCGCGCCGCCAGGCTCAGGTCGCCGCGAGCTTCAGGCGGCCGAGATGCGACAGCCCCTTCGACAGCATCCCGAACCTGGGGCGTTACACGTACGAGCGTGTGGAAGAGATCGTCGATGCAGGCATCCAGCCGACCTTCGACCTGGCGCTTCCGAGGACGCACAGCTTCATCGCGAACGGCGTCCTGTCTCACAACACCACCGTCTCGCTCCACGTGATCGCGGAGGCGCAGAAGAGCGGCGGGCTGGTCGCGTTCATCGATGCGGAGCATGCGCTCGATCCGACCTACGCCAAGGCGCTGGGCGTGGACACCGATGGTTTGCTCGTGTCGCAACCCGATACCGGCGAGCAGGCGCTCGAGATCGCCGACACGCTGGTGCGCTCGGGAGCGATGGACGTGATCGTGGTGGACTCGGTGGCCGCCCTGGTGCCGCGCGCCGAGATCGAGGGCGAGATGGGCGACACCCACGTGGGTCTGCAGGCGCGCCTCATGTCCCAGGCGCTGCGCAAGCTCGCCGGCAACGTGAACCGCAGTCGGACGATCCTGATCTTCATCAACCAACTGCGCGAGAAGATAGGCGTCATGTTCGGGTCGCCGGAGACCACCCCCGGCGGCCGGGCGCTCAAGTTCTATTCGTCGGTCAGGCTCGACGTGCGCCGGATCGACGCGCTCAAGGACGGCGCCGAGGTCGTCGGCTCCCGGGTGCGCGTCAAGGTCGTGAAGAACAAGGTGAGCGCGCCCTTCAAGAAGGCCGAGTTCGACATCCAGTACGGCTACGGCATCTCCAAGGAAGGGAGCCTGCTGGACGTGGCGATCGACAACGGCATCGTGCGCAAGTCCGGGGCGTGGTTCATCTACGGCGACGATCAGCTCGGACAGGGCCGGGAGAACGCCAAGACCTTCCTCGCCGACAACGCCGACATCGCCGCCGAGATCGAGCTCAAGATCAAAGAGAAGCTCGGGCTGTTGGCGGCAGGACCCGACGCGGAGCAAGGAGCCTCCGCCGGCGCGCCCGCGCCCACACCCGCGCCCACACCCACACCCATGCGGGCCGGTGCCCTGGGCCCGGAGGAAGACCTCTAAGGGGCGGGCACGGCGATGGCTCTCCAGGAGGCCCTGTTCCCCGGCCCGGACACACCGGTCCACGGCGCGCCCGGACGGGCGGCAGGAGAGGTCGGGGGAGGACCCGGGCCGGCCCCGGGAGAGCTCGAGCGGGCGATGGAGCGGGCGGGGCGGTGGCTCACGCTGAGGGCGCGCACCGAGAGCGAGCTGAAGAGCCGCCTCCTGGGCGGGGGCTTCGCTGACGAGGTGGTCGATGCCGCCGTGGCTCGGCTCCGGGAGCTGCGGCTCGTGGACGATCTGGATTTCGCCCGGCAGTGGATCGGCCAACGGGCCCGGCGCAAGGGGCTGTCCGGTGAGGCCCTCGTGGCCGAGCTGGGCGCCAAGGGGGTCACCCGGGAGATCGCCGAGGCGGCCCTGGGGGAGGAGGGCCTCGACGAGGACGCCCAGGCCCTCGAGCTCGCCGCCCGCCTGGTGGGCAAGGTCGCGGCGCGCCCCCTCGGCGAGCAGGGGCCTCGGATCCAGCAGAT
The DNA here is from genome assembly GCA_046262015.1 of Actinomycetota bacterium. GTDB lineage: Bacteria > Actinomycetota > CADDZG01 > CADDZG01 > WHSQ01 > JBHENN01. The sequence continues at coordinate 3,518 of JBHENN010000127.1, forward strand.
GATCGTGCGGCGCGGCTTCGCCCCCGAGGTGGCCGAGCGAGCCGCCCGGGCCGTCCTCCCGCCCGACGGCTGGGACTGACTTCCTGGACGGGCGACCTGTGCGGCGCCTGCCTCGCTATCCGAGGCGCCTGACGACCAGGACCCGTCTGGGGCCCGTCCGTAGCCGGCCTCAGAGCCCGGGGTGGGGCGCGGCGATCGGGGCATCGTTGCCTTGGCGCTCGGCCGGGGCGTACCATGTCTCGGGTAGACAAAACCGAACAGCAGACGTCTTCCCGAACGGCGCGAACGAAAAGCGAGCGATATCTGAAACCGTCCTTCTCGCCTACTGCGATCAGCCCACCAACCGGCATGTGCCGGTGCATTAGCCCGTCCGGCTCTCCGCCGGACGCCTCGATGCGGCTGCGGTAGCCGTCTAGGCCTCGTCTTCGCTCTCGCCGGCTCGGACCGGCGGTTCCGGCGCGCCGGACCGGGCGGGAAGCCGGACGCGGAACCGAAAGGAGCGAGTGATGGAGATCATCATCGGTCTCGTCCTCGGCCTCCTCGTGGGCACCGGCATCGGGTTCGTGGTGCGCAAGGCCATGGCGGAGAAGGAAGTCGACTCCGCCGAGATGCGCGCACGCACGATCGTCCAGGACGCACAGCGAGAAGCCGATGCTGCCCGACGCGAGGCCTTGGTCGAAGCCAAGGACGAAGCCCACCGGATGCGCACCGAGGCGGAAGCCGACCTCAGGCAGCGGCGCGCCGAGACGGAGAAGAAGGAGGACCGGCTCGCCCAGCGGGAGGCGACGCTCGACTCGAGGGTGGCGTCGCTCGATCGCAAGGAGCAGGCGATCGAGGCCAAGGAAGAGGAGCTCCAGCGGGCTCGACGCGAGCTCGACGCTGTCGGCGAACGCGCCCGAACCGAGCTCGAGCGGGTGGCATCGATGACCGCTCAGGACGCCAAGCAGGCGCTCATCGAGCAGATCGAGGAAGAGGCAAAGCGCGAGGCGATGGTCATCGTCCGGGACGTCGAGGCCCAAGCCCGGGAAGAGGCCGACAAGCGGGCCCGCAAGCTCATCGCCATCGCCATGCAGCGGGTGGCCTCGGACCTCACGACCGAGGGCACCGTCACAACCCTGACCTTGCCCAACGAGGACATGAAGGGCAGGATCATCGGGCGTGAGGGCCGCAACATCCGGGCCTTCGAGCAGGCCACGGGCACCAACCTCATCATCGACGACACCCCCGAGGCCGTCGTCCTGTCGTGCTTCGACCCCATCCGGCGCGAGATGGCCCGCCTCACCCTCGAGAAGCTGGTGGGCGACGGCCGCATCCAGCCGGCCCGGATCGAGGAGATGCACGAGAAGTCCAAGGTCGAGGTCGAGCGCGAGATCCGCGAGGGGGGCGAGTGGGCGGTCCTCGAGACCGGCATCACCGACATGCATCCCGAGCTGGTGCGGGTCCTCGGCAGGCTCAAGTTCCGCACCTCCTACGGTCAGAACGTGCTGCGCCACGTCGTGGAGGCCTCCCACATCGCCGGGATGATCGCGGCCGAGCTCGGGACCGATATCCAGCTCGCCAAGCGCTGCACGCTGCTCCACGACATCGGTAAGGCAGTGACCCACGAGGTCGAGGGCAGCCACGCCCTGATCGGGGCCGAGATCGCCCGTCGCCTGAAGGAGTCGCCGGCCGTGTGCCACGCGATCGAGGCCCATCACGGGGAGGTCGAGCAGCGCACGATCGAGGCCGTCATCACCCAGACCGCGGATGCCATCTCGGGGGCGCGCCCCGGGGCGCGGCGCGAGACGCTCGAGACCTACGTCAAGCGGCTCGAGCGCCTGGAGTCGATCGCGATGGAGTTCGAGGGCGTCGACAAGGTCTATGCGATGCAAGCCGGCCGCGAGGTCAGGGTGATGGTCAAGCCCGGCTCCGTGGACGACCTGCAGGCCGAGATCATCGCCCGCGACATCGCCAAGAAGATCGAGGAGGAGCTCCAGTACCCGGGTCAGATCAAGATCATGGTGATCCGGGAGCTGCGCCACTCCGCCTACGCCAAGTAATCAAGCGTGGGCATACGCAACTCCCAAGGCCCAGCCAGCGGCCGGGTCTTGGGTGGCACAGCGCGCAGTACGCTCGGGCAGATGAGCGAGGCCGCGCCCACCTACTTCATCACCACATACGGCTGCCAGATGAACGAGCACGACTCCGAGCGCCTCGCGGGGATGATGGAGGCCGAGGGTTACGCCCGGGCGACGGGTCCCGAGGACGCGTCCGTCGTGATGTTCAACACGTGCTGCATCCGTGAGAAGGCCGATACGCGCCTGTACGGGCAGCTCGGGCACATGAAGTCCATCAAGGACAGACGGCCCGGCATGAAGATCGTGGTGGGCGGATGCCTGGCCCAGAAGGACCGGAATGTCATCCAGGAGCGGGCCCCGTACGTGGACGTCGTGCTGGGAACGCACAACCTGGCGAGCCTGCCCCGGCTGCTGCGCGAGTCCGAGCAGCAACCGGCGTTCGAGATCCTCGAGCAGACCGAGACCTTCCCATCGGCGTTGCCGGCGCGCCGAACCTCGCCGTGGCATGCATGGGTATCCATCTCGATCGGGTGCAACAACGCGTGCACGTTCTGCATCGTGCCGGCGGTGCGCGGGAAGGAGGTGTCGCGCCGGGTCGGAGAGGTCGTGGACGAGGTGCGAGCTTTGGTCGACGACGGCGTTATAGAGGTGACCCTTCTGGGGCAGAACGTCAACTCCTATGGACGCGACCTCGACGGCTCGCCCCTGTTCGCCCATCTCCTGCGGGCTCTCGATCGCGTCGAGGGTCTCGAGCGGACCCGCTTCACGAGCCCGCATCCCAAGGACTTCCGCGCCGACACCGTGGCGGCCATGGCCGAGTGCGCCAGCGTCTGCGAGCACATCCACCTCCCCGTGCAGGCCGGATCGGACCGGGTGCTGAGGCGGATGAAGCGCGCCTACACGCGCGCACGCTACCTCGACAAGCTCGAGATGGTGCGTGCTGCTATACCGGACGTGGCGGTGACGACCGACATCATCGTCGGCTTCCCCGGCGAGACCGAGGCCGACTTCGAACAGACCCTGTCGCTGGTGGACGAGGCCCGCTACGACGCGGCGTTCACTTTCCAGTACTCGCCTCGCCCGATGACCGAGGCGGCGTCGTACGACGGTCATCTGACCAAGGCCGTGGTGCAGGAGCGCTACGACCGCCTGGTGGCGATGCAGGAAGCGATCTCTCTGGAACGCAACCGAGAGAGCGTGGGGCGCGCCGAGGAGGTCATCGTCGAAGGGGTCTCCAAGAAGGACCCCGAACGGCTGACCGGGCGCACGCGCGGCAACAAGCTCGTGCACTTCCGCGGAGACGCGGATGAAGGCTCGTTCGCGCAGGTGCGGGTGACCGCGGCTTCGCCGCACTACCTCGAAGGGGTAGCGCTCGGATATCGCGCCCGGATAGGTCCCGCCGCCGAGGGGGAGCGACGGCCGGCGATGTCACTCCCGCTGCTGGCCAGCGACGCCGGAACAGGGTGCTCGTCCTGCTCCTGACGTAGTCCGCGCTATCGACAGAGGATGATGGGGTGAACCTGATCGGCGCGGTGGTGCCCCACGCTCCTCTGCTCGTGCCGGAGCTCGGCGGGACCGCCGTCGCGGAGCGCGCCCAGCCGGTGAGGGATGCCGTCGCCCGGCTCGGCCTCGACGGCGTCGACGCCGCGGTGCTGATCTCGCCGCACGCCCAGGTGACCGGTGTGTACGCAGCGGCAGAGGGAACGCTCGACGGCTTCGGCGCGCCGGGGTTCGCGGCGCGCCGGGAGACCGAGACCGGCCTCGTCGAGCGTATGGGCGCGGCCGCGGGGTTCGAGTTGCTGGAGGGGCCGCTGGATCACGGGGCGCTCGTGCCCCTGCTGCTCGGCGCGGTCCCCGAGATTCCCGTCGCGGTCGTCGGTCTGCGCGAGGTCACCGGACCGGGCGGCGCGCCGGCGGCCGAGGTCGTGGACGCGAGCGCCCGTGTCGGCGCGGCCATCGCCGGCTTGTCCAACGGAGCGAGTGTGGCGATCGTGGTGAGCGCGCACGGTTCGGCGGGCCTTACGCCCGGTGCACCGCTGACCGAGCGTCCCGGTGCCGCCGCCTTCGAGGACGCGCTGGTCGGTGCGCTCACGCAGGACGCGGCGCACGTGGGGTCGATCCCGCCGGAGGACTGGGCCGCTGCCGGCGCGTGCGGGGGCGGTCCGCTGCTCGCGCTCGCCGGCGCGTTCGCCGGGCGAGCGTTCGATGTGCTCCACCATTCGGCCCCGTTCGGCGTGGGCTATCTGGTGGCGCGATCGCGATGAAGCTCAAGGTCGCGGCGCTGGTGGGAGCGACCGCGGTGGGCAAGACCGAGGTGTCGTTGGAGGTCGCCCGCGCGCTCGGCGCCGAGATCGTCTCGGTGGACTCGATGCAGCTCTATCGAGGCATGGACATCGGAACGGCCAAGGCGCCGTCGGAGGCGCGCGCCGCCGTGCCGCATCACCTCCTCGATCTCAAGGACCCGAGCGACGAGGTCACGGTGGCCGACTACCAGCAGCTGGCGCGGGCTGCGATCGAGGACATCGCGGAGCGCGGTCGTCTCCCTCTGCTGGTGGGGGGCTCGGGTCTCTACCTGCGAGCGGTCGTCGACGACTTCGACTTCCCGGCGCGCTCGGCCGGCGTCCGCCGGGGCCTTCAGGAGCGGGCCGAGACAGAGGGCCCCGGCGACCTCTACCGCGAGCTGGAGCGGCTCGATCCCGACGCCGCCGCACGCATCGAGCCGCGCAACGTGCGCCGGATCGTGCGGGCCCTGGAGGTGATCGAGGTCACGGGCCGGCGCTTCTCGGACGATGCGATGTGGGATCGGTACGAGAGCCGCTACGACCTCGCCATCGCGGGCCTCAGCCGGTCGCGCGCGGAGCTCGACGCGCGCATAGCTGCGCGGGTCGACGACATGCTGCGCGCCGGGCTGGTCGAGGAAGCGCTCCGGCTGGCTCCCCGGCTCGGCCGCACCGCACGTCAAGCGGCCGGCTACCGGCAGGTCCTCGACGCCGAAGCTACCGGAGCGCCCGACGAGGTCCGGCGCGCCTGGATCGTGCGCGCCACCACCCGTCTCGCACGCCGCCAGGAGTCGTGGTTCAAGCGCGACCCCCGGATCGAGTGGTTCGACGCCGCGTCGCCGGGCGTAGCTGAGGCCGTGGCGGGATCGTTCCGGGCGCGCTTGGCGTTACCGTAGAACGATGCGATTCGGCAAGTACCAGGGCATCGGGAACGACTTCGTGATGCTGTCCGATCCCGAGGACCGACTCCGCCTCACGCCCGAGCTCGTGCGCAGCTTGTGCGATCGCCGCACGGGGGTCGGCGCGGACGGCGTCATCCGGGTGGCCCCCGGGATCGACGGGGCCGACTTCTTCATGGACCACGTCAACTCGGATGGGACGACGTCCGAGATGTGCGGCAACGGCATCCGCTGCCTCGCCATCTTCGCGGCGGATGAAGGTCTCTCCGCCGAGGAACAGCTCAAGGTCATGACCCGCGCCGGCCTGAAGGTGGTCGAGCGTTCCGGCACCAAGGTCCGGGTCGACATGGGGGCGCCGATGTTCGCTCCGGCGGAGGTGCCGATCAACTGGTCCGGCGACGACGCCCTGGAGGCCCGCCTCGATCTGGATGGGAAGGAGGTCGCGCTCGCCGCGGTCTCGCTCGGCAACCCCCATGCGGTCCTCTTCGTCCCCGAGATCGAACGTGCGCCGGTCACGACGCTCGGCCCGCGGCTCGAGACCCACCCCGCGTTCCCGAACCGGACCAACGTCGAGTTCGCCGTGGTCGAGACCCCCGAGCGGATCCGCATGCGCGTGTGGGAACGAGGCGCCGGCGAGACGATGGCATGCGGGACCGGGGCGTGCGCGGTCGCGGTGGTAGCGCGCCTGCGGGCCGGCACATCCGAGCGCGTGACGGTGGCCCTGCCCGGCGGTGAGCTGGAGGTCGCATGGGCCGGAGACCTGGAGCGGGAGGCGCCGGTCTACATGACCGGCCCGGCCGTGAGGTCGTTCGTCGGCGAGGTCGAGATCGAGGACGTGGGTTGAGGACGGCGCGCCGCATCGAGGCGCTGCCCCCTTACCTGTTCGCCGAGATCGACCGCAAGGTGGGCGAGGCGCGCGCCCAAGGCGCCGACATCATCTCGTTCGGCGTGGGGGACCCCGACCTTCCCACCGCGCCTCACGTGGTGGAAGCTCTCGCCGAGGCCGGCGCCGATCCCGCCACGCACCGGTATCCGTCCTACACCGGGATGCCGGAGTTCCGGCACGCCGTCGCCGCATGGTACGGACGCCGCTTCGGGGTCGAGCTCGATCCCGATCTCGAGGTGCAGCCGCTCGTCGGTTCGAAGGAAGGCATCTTCCACCTGCCCATCGCGTTCGTCGATCCCGGCGACGTCGCGCTCGTCCCCGATCCCGGGTACCCCGTGTACGAGACCGGGACGATCCTCGCCGGCGGCGAGCCCTATCCGCTCCCTCTGCTCGCGGACAACGGGTTCCTGCCACGACTGGACACGATCCCCGACGAGGTCGTCGCACGCGCGACGGTGCTGTGGCTGAACTACCCTTCCAACCCGACCGCCGCGGTCGCCTCGGGCGACTTCTTCCAGCGTGCGGTGGACTTCTGCCGCGCCAACGATCTGTTGCTGGCGCACGATGCGGCGTACACCGAGATCACGTTCGACGGCCACGTCGCGCCGAGCGTGCTCGAAGCAGACGGGGCCATGGAGTGCGCCGTCGAGTTCCATTCGCTCTCGAAGACCTACAACATGACGGGTTGGCGGATCGGATGGGTCGCCGGCGCGCCGGTGGCGATCGAGGCGCTGAAGCGGCTCAAGACGAACATCGACTCCGGGATATTCGATGCGGTGCAGCGGGCCGGGATCGCGGCGCTCGAAGGACCCCAGGACCATCTTCAGAGGTGTCTGGAGATCTATCGCCGCCGGCGAGACCTACTGTGTGACGGCCTCAAGTCGATGGGCGTGGTGGTCGAGCCGCCGAAAGGCTCGATCTACGTATGGGCGCCGGTACCCGATGGTCATACGTCAGAATCGTTCACGACCTTCCTCCTCGAGGAAGCTGCGATCGTGGTAGCGCCCGGTACCGGGTACGGGCGGTCCGGCGAAGGTTTCGTGAGGTTCTCGCTGACCCTCCCCGACGACCGGCTCGAGGCCGGGGTCGAACGGCTCAGGAAGGTCGTCAGCTGACCCGGCGCGCCACCGGATACGACACGCGTCCCGAACGCGAGGCGGCCATCCTCGTCGGCGCCGTGTTCGAAGGAACCGCCCCGGATGAGGCGGAATGGTCGCTCGACGAGCTGGAAGCGCTGGCCGATACCGCCGGGGCCGACTCTCTCGACCGGGTGATCCAGAGGCGCGACGCCCCGGACAACGCCACCTACATCGGCAAGGGCAAGGTCCAGGAGATCGTCGCCACCGCGGCGGCGCTCGATGCGGACATGCTGATCTTCGACGACGAGCTGTCGCCCGCGCAGGGTCGCAACCTGGAAGAGATGGCCGGGGTCAATCCCCTCGCGGAGAGGGGGCTCAAGATCATCGACCGGACCGGGCTGATCCTCGACATCTTCGCCCAGCACGCTCGTTCCAAAGAGGGCAAGCTGCAGGTCGAGCTCGCCCAGCTCACCTACCGGCTGCCGCGCCTGCGCGGTTGGGGCGACGTCCTGTCGCGTCTCGGGGGCGGGATCGGCACCCGGGGTCCGGGGGAGACCGCTCTCGAGGCCGAACGCAGAGCCATCCTTCGCCGGATGGGGCGGGTCAAGAAGGATCTGATCAACCTCGAACGCACGCGCCGGACGAAGCGCAAGCAACGCACCCGGTCGGGTGTCCCGGTGGTCGCGCTCGTCGGCTACACGAACGCGGGTAAGTCGACGGTTCTCCGGCGCCTGACATCGGCCGACGTGTTGATCGAGGACCGTTTATTCTCGACGCTCGATCCGACGACGCGCAAGGTGCAGCTGGACCAGGGGCGCGAAGCGCTCTTGACCGACACCGTCGGGTTCGTCCGCAAGCTTCCGCACCAGCTGATCGAGGCGTTCCGCTCGACCCTGGAGGAGGTGCGCGAGGCGACCTTGTTGCTGCACGTCGTCGATGCAAGCCGCGACGCGGAGCGCCAGATCGAGGCGGTCGGCGAGGTCTTGAAGGAGATCGATGTAACCGATCGGCCCGTCCTCCTCGCGCTCAACAAGATCGATCTGCTCTCGGAGCCCGAGCTCGACAAGCTCATGGGGCGCTATCCCGACGCGATCTTCTGCGCGGCGCGGACGGACGAGGGGATGGACCGGTTGCGCTCGCGCCTCGATCAGGAGCTGGCGAAGCTGCGCGTCGAGATCGCCCTCGATGTCCCGTTCGATCGCGGCGACGTCGTATCGCGCGTTCACGATCTCGGCGATGTGCTCGAAGAGACGTACGGCGAGCATGGCACGCACCTTGTCGCCCGGATGCCGCGCGAGGCACTCGATTCCGTCAGCGCGTATCTCTCGGAGGTGCCCCGGTAAGGGTCAGAGCTTGCGGAAGACCGCCACCACCTTGCCGAGGATCTCGGTGCCGGCCGGGGCCTCGAACGGCTCGAGCCTCTCATTGGCCGGCTCGAACACGACGGCCGACCCCCGGTGGCGGATCCGCTTGACCGTCGCCTCGGGGGCATCGCCGTACTCGCTCGGCATCATCGCGGCGACGATCTCACCCGAGCGTGCGGTCGGCTGCTGGCGCACGATCACGTGATCCCCGTCGAGGATCCCGGCGTCGATCATCGAGTCGCCGCGCACCTCCAGCATGAACACGTTGCCGTCTCCGACGAGCTCCGCGGGCATCGGGTAGATCTCCTCTACGTGCTCCTCGGCCATGATCGGCACGCCCGCGGCGATCCGCCCCAGCAGGGGCACGGAGCGCGCCGGTCTGCGTTCGAAGGGCAGCTCGGTCTGGGAGTCGAAGAGCACCTCGATCGCCCGCGGCTTGGTGGGGTCGATCTTGAGGAAGCCCTTGCGCTGAAGCGCCTGCATGTGGGAGTGAGCGGTCGAGCTCGACGCCAGCCCCAGGGCGTCGCAGATCTCGCGGACCGAGGGGGGATACCCGCGCTCCGAAACGGTGTCCGCGATGAAGCGCAGCGTCTGGCGCTGCCGGTCGGTCAGGCCCTGGACCATCGGGGAGCCACCTCCTGTCGAACGCACGTTCCCACCAGGTTACGCCCCGGCGGGGCCAGATGCAAGAACGTACGTTCGACATCCGGGGTTGACCCCGAACGTGTGTTCGGCTAGCCTGAGCGAACACACGTTCGCCACCCCTCTTCAGTCGCACCTGATCTTTACCGTAGGGGAGACGGGTCGGAGGGCGGTTCGGGCACGCACCAGGAGGAGGGGCGGATGGCGCTGGAGCGGATGGATCCACGGCTGGGACCGGATGCGGTCGTGCTCCGGTTCCCCGCGAGCGAGGCAATGCGCGTTCGACGCACGGCGCGCCGGGCCCGCGCTCTGCGCCGGAGCGGCCTGATGCTGGTGGCGGCCGGCATCGTCCTGGTGTCTCTCGTGGGTGGCGCCTCGCGCGACGGGGCCCGTGCCGCGGCCGGCACGTCCCGAGCTCCCGAGGCGGTGGTCCTGCACCGCGGCGAGACCCTGTGGGACCTGGCGGTGCTCTACGCGCCTCCCACAACCGACCCACGTGTCTATGTCGACGCGCTGTGGCGACTCAACCGGCTCGACGGGCCGCCCCAGGCGGGCGCACGCATCCGCCTCCCTCGCTGAGCACCGGACCTCGTGAGCGACAGGCTCATCCCCGCCGGAGGCCTGCGACCGTTCGCCGCAGGGAGGCGACCTGTTCGAGCACCCGGGCCGGCGCCGTGCCGCCGTGGCTCGCCCGGGCCTCGACCGATGCCGCAGGATCGTCCACGTCCACGTCTGCGGCCCGCAGCTCTGCGTGAGCCGCGCTGAGCGCCTCGCCGTCGTCGTCTCCGAGGCGCGCTCCACGCCGCTCGAGGTCGGCCACCACCCGGCCCACGGCCGCGTGGGCGTCGCGGAACGGAACCCCACGCGCTACCAGTCGCTCGGCGAGGTCGGTGGCCCACGCGGAACCGGCCGCGGCGCACGCCATCGCGGCGCGGTCGAAGGTCAGCGACGCGAGCAGCCGGTCGAGCGAGCGTAGCGACGAGCCCACCCGGTCGACGGCGGCGAACACCACCGTCTTGTCTTCCTGGAGGTCGCGGTTGTAGGCGAGGGGGAGTCCCTTCAAGAGCCCGAGCAGCGATGCGATGTCGCCGATGCCGAGCGCGGCGCGCCCCCGGACCAGCTCCGCGACGTCGGGGTTGCGCTTCTGAGGCATCATGCTCGACCCGGTGGACCACGCGTCGTGGAGACGCACGAAGCCGAACTCGCTCGACGCCCACAGCACGATCTCCTCGGCCACCCGCGAGAGATGGATCGCACACAGGGACGCGGCATAGACGAGGTCGCACGCGAAGTCCCGGTCGGCGACGACGTCCATGGCGTTCTCGAACGCACGTCTGAAGCCGAGATCGCGCCCGAGGGCGTCCGGGTCGAGCTCCAGCGTGCTGCCGGCGAGCGCTCCGGCTCCCAGCGGCGATACGTCGGCCTGCTCGGCGGCCCGCGTGAACCGGCCCGCATCGCGCAGCAGAGCGAACCCGTGGGCGGCGAGATGGAAGCCCAGGGTCACCGGCTGTGCACGCTGAAGGTGCGTGTACCCGGGCATCACCGCGTCGTGGTGCTCCTCGGCGATGCCGGCGATCGTGTCGACGAGATCGCATACCAGGTGCACGAGCTCCTCGGCCTTGGCCCGGCACCACAGCCTGAGGTCGGCGGCCACGAGGTCGTTGCGGCTCCTGCCTGCATGGATCCGCCGGCCGGCGTCCCCGAGGCGTTCGGTCAGGAACCGCTCCACGAGGCTGTGGACGTCCTCGGCGACACCCGCGTCCCCGAGCTCGTCGGGGCGCAGGTTGCGACACAGGTCCTCCACGGCCGCGACATCCGTCTCGGTCATCAGGCCGGCGCGCCCCAGGGCGCGCGCGTGGGCCGCGGTGGCCGCGCCGTCCTGGCCCAGCAGCCTGATGTCGGTGGCGATCGAACGGGTGAGCTCCAGCATCTCCGGGTCGGGCCCCTCACCGAACCTCCCGGCCCAGGAGACCTCGCTCTCAGCCACGCGTCGCCCGCGCCCACTCGACCGCGGGCAGCCCCCAGAGATGGATGAATCCGGAGGCGTCGGTCGCGTCGAAGGTGTCGCCGCTCTCGTAGGTGGCGAGGCCCCGGTCGTACAGGGACAGCGGAGACCGGCGCGCCACCGGCGAGCACGCGCCACCGTTGAAGCGGAGCCTCACCTCACCCGTTACGCGCTCGCGTGTGGGTGTGGCGAAGGACTCGATCGCCTCGCGCAGCGGTGACGTCCACAGGCCCTCGTAGACGAGTTGTGCCCACAGAGCTTCGAGGCGCCTCTTCTCGCGCAGCAGCGCTCGCTCGAGGGTGAGGTTCTCGAGGTCGGCATGTGCGGCGATCAGTGCCAGCGCGGCCGGTGCCTCGTAGACCTCGCGCGATTTGATACCCACCAGCCGGTCTTCGATCATGTCGACCCGCCCGAAGCTGAACCCCTCCGCGATCTTGGCGAGGCCGGAGATGACGCCGGCGGGCCCCACGACCTCGCCGTCGAGGGACACCGGGACGCCGGCCTCGAAACCGATCTCGACATCGCGGCGCGCGTCGCCCTGCGCCGAGGAGCTGAGCTCGAAGACGTCTTCGGGAGCGGCCTCCCACGGGTCCTCGAGCACGCCGCACTCGACGCTCCGGCCCCACAGGTTCTCGTCGATCGAGTACGGAGAGGACCTGGTCGTGGTGATGGGCAACGACCGCTCCTGTGCGTACGCGATCGCGTCGGTTCGACTCATCCCCCAGTCGCGGACGGGCGCCAGCACCTGCAGCCCCGGTGCGAGAGCCCCGAGCGAGACCTCGAAGCGGACCTGATCGTTGCCCTTGCCGGTGCAGCCGTGCGCGATCGCATCGGCGCCGACCTCGCCCGCGACCTCGACCAGGACCTGCGCGATCAACGGGCGGGACAACGCCGATACCAGCGGGTAGCGCCCTTGATAGAGCGCGTTCATGTGCAACGCGGGGAGACAGAACGCGTCGATGAACTCGGCGCGTGCATCGACCATGCGCGCGTCGATCGCGCCCAGAGTCGTCGCGCGGTTCACGGCTGCCTGGAGGTCTCCCGGCTGGCCGACGTCGACCGCGACGGCTACGACATCCCATCCCTGGTCCGCCAGCCACGGGATCGCTACCGACGTGTCGAGACCGCCCGAATAGGCGAGGACCGCCTTCACCGCGGAGCTCCCACGAGGTCGCTCTCCTCCGCGAGCCACGAGCTCGCGAGCTGCGCGGCCGCCTCGGCCGAGGGCGCGGCGACGAAGATCGTGTCGTCTCCGGCAACGGTTCCGATCACCTCGGGGAGGGCCGCGTGGTCCACCGCGCGCGCCACCGCGGCCGCATGGCCCGGCGCGGTCATGACGACCACCAGCGAGCCGGCCGGACGGATGTCCACCGCGAACTCCCGCAGCGCCCCCAGCAGCCGACGGGTGGTGAGATCGCCGTTGCCGTGGGGCACGTCGTCCGGTAAACGGTACGTCAGGGTCTCGCCCGAGCGCACCTTGATCGCGCCGAGCTCGCGCAGGTCCCGCGACACCGTCGCCTGGGTCACGTCGTGCCCCTTCTCGCGCAGCGCCGCCACGATCTCTTGCTGGCTCGTCGCGTGGCCCTGGCGCAGCACGTGCAGCAGGTCCTTACGCCGCTCGGACCTCATGGAACACCTCCTCGAGGATCGATACCGCTTCGTCCATCTCTGCGTCCGTCAGGATCAAAGGTGGGGTGAGGCGCACGACCGAGGGGGTCGGGTCGTTGACGAGGAGGCCGCGCTCGAGGCACGCCGAGGTGATCTCGCGGGAGAGGGGCGCGCCCAGAGCGATGCCTAGCAGCAGGCCCGCGCCGCGGACGTCCGTACCCTCACCCAGAGCCGCCCCGAGGCGCGCGCGGAAGCGCTCACCGGCCGTCGCCGCCCGGTCGACGAGCCCCTCGGTCTCGACGGTCTCGAGCGTCGCGAGCGCGGCCGCGCTCTGGACCGGACCGCCCCCGAAGGTGGTTCCGTGGTCGCCGAGGGAGAACACGGCCGCGATCTCGGGCCGCGCCATGCACGCGGCGATCGGTAGACCCCCTCCGAGGGCCTTGCCGAGGCAGATCACGTCCGGGAACACCCCGTCACGCTCGAAGCCGAACCACATGCCCGTGCGTCCGATGCCGGTCTGGATCTCGTCGACGATCAACAGGCACCCGGCGCCGGAACAGATCTCCGCCGCTGCGGCGAGGTAACCGGCCGGCGGCACGATCACGCCGGCTTCGCCCTGGATCGGCTCGAGCAACACCGCGGCCACACCGGGCCCGACGGCGGCCGCGAGGACATCGGCGTCTCCGAAGGGCACGTGGGTGAAGCCCTCGAGCATCGGTCTGAAGGGCGCCTGCTTCGCCGGCTGCCCGGTGGCCGCCAACGCACCGAAGGTCCGTCCGTGGAAGCCGCCGTCGGCCGCGACGACGCGGTACGCCCCGGGGCCGTTGGTCGACGCGGACCACTTGCGGGCGAGCTTCAGCGCGCACTCGATCGCCTCCGCGCCTGAGTTGGCGAAGAAACTGAGCATCCCTCCCGTCAGACGCCCGAGCCGCGCCGCGAGCTCCTCCTGAGGGCCCGTGCGATAGAGGTTCGAGACGTGTACGAGCTTCTGAGCCTGCTCGGTGATGGCGCGCACGACCCGTGGGTGGCCATGACCGAGGCTCTGGACCGCGATGCCCGCGACCAGATCGAGGTAGGCCTTGCCGTCCACGTCGAACACCTTGCTCCCGGAACCCGAGACGATCTCGATGTCCCACCGGCGATAGGTCGGGATGATGGCGCTCGCGTCGAGCTCTGGTCCGGGCGCGGTCACGGCACCACCTGGGTGCCGATGCCGCCGTCGGTGAAGATCTCCAGCAATACCGCTCGCTCGATTCTGCCGTCGAGGATGTGGACCTTGCCCACGCCCCCGCGCAGGGCGTGAACCGCGGCGATCGTCTTCGGTCGCATCCCCTCGGAGAGGCCGGGCAGCATCGCGTCCAGCTCGTCGGCTTTCAGCTCGGAGATCAGCGAGCTCTTGTCGCCGAGGTCCGCGTAGAGTCCCTCGACGTTGGTGAGATACACGAGCTTGACGGCGCCGAGCGCCGCCGCGATCGCGCCGGCGACCGAGTCCGCGTTGATGTTGAGAAAGCCGTCCGGCCCGGCCGCTACGGATGCGACGACCGGCGTAAAGCCGCCGTCGAGCAGCCGGTTCAGGATGTCGGGGCGGATCGACCCGATGCTTCCCACGTTCCCGAGGTCCTCACCTTGGGGGCCGGAGGTGGGCTCGGCATCGATCAGTCCGGCATCGACGCCCGAGAGCCCCACCGCGTCGAGCCCGGCGGTATTGAGGCGGGCGGTCAGCTCGGAGTTGATCGATCCCACGAGGACCTGGCGGACGACGTCCATCGACGCCGCGTCGGTCACGCGCAGTCCGGCGACGAACGTGGGAGCGATACCGGCGGCGTTCATCGCGCGGGTCACCTGAGGCCCTCCCCCGTGAACGACTACCAGCCGGAAGCCGACGAGCGTCAGCAGGGTGAGGTCCTGCGCCAGGAGCCCCGCGAGGCGTTCGTTCTCCAGCACCTCTCCGCCCAGCTTGACCACGAGCGTCTCACCCTGGTAGCGGCGGATGTAGGGGAGCGCCTCGATCAGGATGTGGGCCTTGATCTCCGGGGTCACGCCTTCGGTGATCACGACATGCCACCGGCGTTGAGGTTCACGTACTCGGGCGTGAGCTCGGTGCTGAGCACCTCGACCACGCCCGGATGAGACCCGACGACACAGCGCACGCGGACCTCCTCGCCTTGCATCTCGGCCGAGGCGCGCTCGAGCGAGCCGGCCGGCTCGCCCGCGTCGAAGACGCACTCGTCGCCGATCCACACCTCGACCATGCCGAGGTCCAGCGAGCGGTCGTGCGCGCCGAGCGCCGACACGATGCGACCCCAGTTCGGATCGCCCCCATGGACCGCCGAACGCCACAGCGCCGACGCCGCGACCGCACGTCCCATCTCCACCGCATCCCGATCGCGGCTCGCCCCGCACACCTCGATCCGGACCAGCCGGCTTGCGCCCTCCGCGTCGCGCACGATGTCCTCTGCGAGCGCGCGGCAGACGTCCTCGACAGCCTTGGCGAGCAGGTCGTCGTCGGTGTTGCGCGCCGTGCCGGCAGCCAGAAGGAACACCGAGTCGTTGGTGCTCTCGCACGCGTCGACCGAGATGCGATTGAACGTCACATCCACGGAGCGGCTCAGGATCGTTTGCAAGCGATCGCGCTCGACGGCCGCATCGGTCGCGATGAACGCGAGCATCGTGGCCATGTTCGGAGCGATCATCGCCGCGCCCTTGGCCACCCCGACCACCGTTGCCCCTCCCGCGGTGGATCCCGCGACCTTCGGATGGCTGTCGGTGGTGACGATCGCCCCCGCGAACGATGCGACATCCTCGGTGAGGCTCTCGAGCGCGCCGGGCAACGCATCGACGACCTTGTTAACCGGCAAACGCACCCCGATCGGCCCCGTTGACGACACGAGGACCTCGCCGGGAGAGCATCCGACGAGACCGGCAGCCGCGGCCGCGGTGGCTTGGACCGCCGACCGTCCGACGGCTCCGGTGCAGGCGTTGGCGTTGCCGCTGTTCACGACCACGGCGCGCACCTCGCGACCCATCAGCGAGCGGTCCCAGCCCACCGACGCCGCGGCTGCCGCGTTGCGGGTGAAGGTGCCTGCCCAGGTGATGGGAGAGTCGGCCACCAGGATGCCGAGGTCGGGCTTGCCTCCGCGCTTGATGCCGCACGAGGTCCCGGCCGACCTGATGCCCCGAGGCCACCTCACGGCCACACCCCGATGCCGGTGAGACCCGTCGTCTCGTCCAGGTCCAGCATGAGGTTGGCGTTCTGGATCGCCTGGCCGGCCGCGCCCTTACCGAGGTTGTCTATAGCGCAGGAGACGACCACGAAGCCGCTGCGCTCGTCGACCCGTGCGGTTACGTGGGCGTGGTTGCTCCCCGCCACCGCTTTGGTCTGCGGCCAATCTGCGATCACCGTCACGAACGGCTCGCTCGCGTAGGCCTCAGCCAGGAGAGTGACGGCGCCGGTCTCGTCCAGAGAGCCCTTCAGCCGCGCACGCACCGTGGCGAGGAGTCCGCGCGGCATCGGGACGAGGTGGGGCGTGAAGGAGACCGGGACGTCCACGCCGCCCCAGAGGCCGAGGGCGCGCTCGATCTCGGGCACGTGCCGGTGCGACGTCGTCCCGTAGGCCATAGCCGAGCCGGAGGCTCCCGCGAACAGCAGCCGGTCCTCGGCGCTTCGTCCTGCCCCGGAGAGCCCCGACAGCGCGTCGATCACGATCGGGCCCTCGACCACCCCGGCAGCGGCGAACGGCAGCAGCGCGAGCAGGGCCGCGGTGGAGTAGCAACCGGGGTTGGCGACCCGGCGCGCCGTCCGCACCCGCTCGCGGGCGTACTCGGTCAGCCCGTAGGCCCACGCGTCGTCGCCCCGGAACGAGTCCGAGAGATCGATAACCAGCGTGTCCTCCAGGGCCGCCAAGCTCCCGCCCAGCTCGCCTGCGGGTAGGCACGCGAAGCACACGTCGGCCGTCTCCTGCACGGCTTCTTCGAGGCGGAGGAACGAGGCGTCGAGGCGCGCCAGATGCGGATGGGCCGCGGCCACGGCCGCCCCCGCGTGGCGCCCCGCGGCGACCGTCCGCACGTCGATGCCGGGATGGTCCGCCAGCAGCCGCAGCAACTCTCCGCCGCTGTATCCGGAGCCGCCCAAGACCGTTGCCGTAGCTCCCATCGGTGCATAGTAATACAACCCGGATGCATAAATGCACGCGGGCCTCGGTTCGTCCACGCCCGCTCCACAGCTTGTGGCGGCTTGTTATCGACAGCCGAGGTGAGAGAGCCTGGGGCGAGCGAGAAACCGTCTCACCCCCCACCTAACGTGGCCCGTGGGATCGACCGCCGGATGGACTTGACGTGTGAATCCCACGGGCGTAATTTCAACGGTGCACTTCGCAACATCTTGTGTTCTAGGGGCCCCAAGGCCCCAGATGTGGTGGGAAAATGTAGCGGGCCGGCCTCTGTGACGGCCTCCATGGGAAAGGGGAACGCAGCGTGGCGCAGGTGACCGGCTCGACTACCGCCGACGACCTCGAGATCAAGCGGCACTTCACGACCGAGGGCGTGCACCCGTACGACGAGATCGAGTGGGAGCTGCGTGACTCGGTCATCCAGAACTACCGCACGGGCGAGGTGGCGTTCGAGCAGAAGGGCGTGGAGGTCCCCAAGGCGTGGTCGCAGAACGCTACGAACATCGCCGCGCAGAAGTACTTCCGCGGCTCGCTCGGCACTCCGGAGCGGGAGCGCTCGGTCAAGCAGATGATCGACCGGGTGGTCGGCCGCTACCACGAGGAAGGCCTGGCGCGCGGCTATTTCGTCACCCCGGACGAAGCCCAGGTGTTCAAGGACGAGCTCACGCACCTGCTGGTCACGCAGAAGGCGGCGTTCAACTCCCCGGTGTGGTTCAACGTCGGCTGGCGCCCGAAGGGCCAAGAGCAGGTGAGCGCGTGCTTCATCTTGTCGGTCGAGGACGAGATGGACTCGATCCTCAACTGGTACGCCGAGGAAGGGCGCATCTTCAAGCACGGCTCCGGCGCGGGGCTCAACCTCTCGAAGATCCGCTCTTCTAAGGAGCGCCTCAAGTCCGGCGGCACGGCTTCGGGCCCGGTCTCGTTCATGCGCGGCGCCGATGCCTCGGCCGGCACGATCAAGTCCGGCGGCGCCACCCGGCGCGCCGCCAAGATGGTCGTGCTGAACGTTGACCATCCCGACGTGCGCGACTTCATCTGGTGCAAGGCCCTCGAAGAGAAAAAAGCACGCGCTCTGCGCGAGGCCGGCTTCGATATGGACCTCGACGGCAAGGACACCCACTCGATCCAGTACCAGAACGCCAACAACTCGGTGCGCGTGACCGACGAGTTCATGCAGGCCGTGATCGAGGACCGCGACTGGGACCTGAAGGCGGTCACGACCGGCGAGACGCTCGAGACGGTCAAGGCGAAAGACCTCTTCCGCGAGATAGCGCAGGCGGCATGGGAGTGCGCCGATCCAGGGATGCAGTACGACACCACCATCAACGACTGGCACACGTGTTCCAACAGCGACCGCATCAACGCGTCTAATCCTTGCTCGGAGTTCCTTCACGTAGATAACTCGTCCTGCAACCTGGCTTCGCTCAATCTGATGAAGTTCGTCGACGACAACGACCGTTTCGACGTCGAGGCGTACAAGCATGCAGCGGAGGTCATGTTCCTCGCGCAGGAGATCTCCGTGGGCTTCGCCTCGTATCCCACCAAGAAGATCGAAGAGAACTCGCACCGGATGCGTCAACTCGGTCAAGGCTTCGCGAACCTCGGAGCGCTGCTGATGTCGCAGGGACTGGCGTACGACTCGGACGAAGGCCGGACCTGGGCAGGCGCGCTGGCCGCGATCCAGACGGGCCACTGCTATGCCACCTCGGCGAAGATCGCGAAGCGAGTGGGCGCGTTCGACGATTACGAGATGAACCGCGAGCCCATGCTGCGGGTCATCGGCAAGCATCGCGACGCCGCCTATCAGATCGCGGAGGACAAGGCGCCCGCCGAGCTCGTGACCGCCGCGCGCGACAGCTGGGATCGGGCCCTCGCGCTGGGCGAGATCCACGGCTATCGGAACGCTCAGGCCACGGTGACCGCGCCTACCGGCTGCTTGGTGGGCGGATCGCTCGTCCCGACCGAGCGTGGCCTGGTCCGACTCCAGTCCCTGGGTGATCCTCTGGGTGCTCAATGGCAGGGACTCGGTGTCGACGTGAACACCGATGAGGGGCCACGCGCGGCCACGAGGTTCTACGTGAACGGGGTCGAGGCCGTTGTCAACGTCGACACGGAGCGCGGCTACCGCATCCAGGGCACACCCAGGCACCAGGTGAAGGTCGTCGATCCCGTCACCGGCGACTGGCTGTGGAAGCGGTTGTCGGACGTCGCCCCCGACGACATGGTCCCCCTGGCGCTCGATCAGTTGTTCGGCCAGCCCCAGCCGGTCAAGCTCCCACCCCTTCCGCAGGCCTACTGGACGGGCGAGCATCATGCGACCGCTCCCAGAACGGTGTCACCGGAGCTCGCCGAGCTGGTCGGCTACTTCATGGGTGACGGATCGCTCCACTCCCGAGGTATCCGCCTGTGCGTGGCTGCAGGCGACTTCGATGTCGTCGAACGTCTGCGGATCCTCGGGAAGGAGCTGTTCAACCTCGAAGCTCATGTGAGCGACAAGGTCGGCTATACGGAGGTCGCGTTCCACTCCGTTCGCCTCGTGGAGTGGTGGGAGGCCTGCGGCTTCGCCACGCGCTCTCCCGGCGAAGGTCACTCAGGCAAGGGATACGCGCCGCATATCCCGGACGTGCTCCTCCACACCAATGACCGTGAGGTGTATGCGGGGTTCGTACGAGGTCTCTTCGAGGCCGACGGCACCGTCGCCAACGGTTATCCCTACTGGTCGACGACCAACCTCGTCTTTTCCCGTGACGTTCAGTGTCTGCTCCTGGCTTTGGGTTTCCCGACAACCCGGAAGTTCGACACCACCGGGTGGAGTCGATCGGAGTTGGCGGTTCTGCGCATCCTCAACACGGGATACAACCAGCAGTGGCTGGAAGATATCGGGTTCATCGGTAACCGGAAGAACTCCGAGGTGGCGATAAAGGACAGCGCGCGATCAGCGCACATGGACAAGATCCCTATCACGCGGGCGATGATCGATCGTCTCGCTCCTACGAGCGATCGCATGCGCAAGGTGCTGCTCTTGGAGCACGGGCGGACCGCCTCGGTGTCTCGGCGTATAGCGCGGGAGCTCTGGGCCCTGACCAAGGACGAGGAGCTCGGCAAGCTGCTCCGGTTCTTCTATGACCGGGTGGCCACGGCTGAGCTTGGTGACGATGAATACACCTATGACCTCTCTGTGCCGGACAACGTCACCTACATAGCGAATGGTTTCGTGAGTCACAACACCATCGGGCTCCTGATGGATTGTGACACCACCGGGATCGAGCCGGACCTCGCCCTCAAGAAGACCAAGAAGCTCGTCGGCGGCGGCACGATGTCGATCGTCAACCAGACGGTTCCTCGGGCCCTGACGAAGCTCGGTTACGACCAGACACAGATCGCCGAGATAGTGGCCTATATCGACCAGCACTCGCACGTCATCGGCGCACCGCATGTTCGGCTCGAGCATCTCGACGTGTTCGATACGGCGATGGGAGAGCGGTCCATCCACTACCGAGGACACATCAAGATGATGGCGGCGGTGCAACCGTTCATCTCGGGAGCGATTAGCAAGACGGTCAATCTTCCCGAGCACGTGACCGTCGAAGACGTCGAGCAGGTCTACGTCGAAGGCTGGCGGCTCGGCATAAAGGCGCTCGCTCTCTACCGCGATAACTGCAAGGTCGGGCAACCGTTGGCGGCGACCAAGAAGGAACCGGCCGCCAAGGCGGACATCTCGCCCTCGCCGCAGCCGGTCCGCACGCGCCTCCCGAAGAAGCGCTCATCGCGCACCTACAAGTTCCGCGTCGCCGACACCGAGGGTTACATCACCGCCGGCGAGTTCCCCGACGGCAGTGTCGGCGAGATCTTCCTGCGGGTCGCCAAGCAGGGCTCGACGCTGGCGGGGATCATGGATGCGTTCGCCGTGTCGATCTCGATGGGTCTGCAGTACGGCGTGCCCTTATCGGCCTACGTCAAGCAGTTCACCAACACACGCTTCGAGCCCTCGGGGATGACCGACGACCCAGATTTCCGTATCGCAACCTCGATCCTGGACTACGTCTTCCGCGCTCTCGCCCTCGATTACCTGACCCCGGCGGAGCGCCACGCGCTCGGGATTCGGACGGCGGGAGAGCGCCAGCACGAGATCGAGGCAAAGCTCGACGCGGCGGATGCGCAGGTCGAGAACGGCAACGCGAGCGCTGCGGGCAACGGGAACGGACACGGCGCCGAAGAAGGGGTGCTGGTACTGGGGCCGGTCGCCAGCGCCCATAGCGGCTCGCTCCCGTTCTGTGGGACGTGCGGGATCCAGATGCAGCCCTCCGGCTCGTGCTTCGCATGTACCTCGTGCGGCTCGACGAGTGGGTGTTCCTGAGCCATGGCGAACGACAGATGTGGTGAGTGCGGGGCCGAGCTGAGGCTCGGTCCCGCCGCTTGCCCGCTGTGTGGCAGTGCCGTAGGGGTGGCCGCTGCCGTACCGGCGCCCGACGACGTCGAGGACTACCACTCGCGGGTGCGGCGCCTGCGCGCCGAGCTGCAGAAGCTGCGCAAGGAGGACCTGCGCGCATCCTGAGGTTGGAGAGTCGTAACCTCCGAGCGTCTCGGGTTCCCGGGACAGGCGGCATGCTGTGTCCGGTTCTGCCCTTCGTCGGAGGTCCCTGAGCATGCTCTGTCCTTACTGCGCCACCGAGGAAGACAAGGTCGTCGATTCCCGCACCGCCGAGGAGGGCCGGGCGATCCGCCGCCGCCGCGAGTGTCTCGGGTGCGGCCGCAGGTACACGACGTTCGAGCGTCCCGAAGAGGTCGCGTTGATCGTGGCCAAGCGCAGTGGCGTCGAGGAGTCCTTCGACCGAGACAAGATCGTGCGCGGGATCCGTCAGGCGTGCAAGAACCGGCCGGTCACCGACGCCCAGATCGAATCGCTCGCCGACGACGTCGAGGACGCGATGAGGGCGGGCTCGGCTCGCCCCGTCCCAACCGCCGAGATCGGTCGGGAGGTGCTCGAGCGGATGCGGTCCCTCGACGAGGTCGCTTATCTGCGGTTCGCCTCGGTCTACAAGGACTTCCAGGAGCTCGACGATTTCGAGCGTGAGCTCGGCCTCCTCCTGAAGAAGTCCCCGCCCAAGCCACCCGATGAGCCCGCGCCATGAAGCTCCCCGTACGGCGCCTCGATCCGGATCTTCCGCTGCCGTCTTACGCCCGCGCCGGCGACGCCGGACTCGACCTCATCGCGGCCGAGGACGTGAGCCTGTCCCCGGGAGAGCGCGCCGCGGTTGGAACGGGTGTAGCCATCGCGATCCCCGTGGGATCCGCCGGGTTCGTGCACGCTCGCTCCGGGCGCGCTGGTCGTGAAGGTCTCGCCCTGGTGAATGCTCCCGGTCTCATCGACGCGGGGTATCGCGGCGAGATCAAGGTCCTCGTCGTCAACCTCGATACGTCCGAGCCGATCCACATCAAACGAGGCGACAAGATCGCCCAGCTCGTTATCCAGCCGGTGGAGCGGGCCGAGCTCGAAGAGGTCGGCGAGCTGCCGACCTCCGAGCGCGGCCTCGGTGGCCTCGGCAGCACAGGCGACTGAAGGGTCAGCCGAACAAGCGCCGGTGCTCGATCGCGGGGCAGCGGTCCATCACGACCTCCAGACCCGCCGCCTGGGCGCGCGCCGCCGCGGCCTCGTCCACGACCCCCAGCTGCATCCACACCGCACGGGCCCCTCGCTCGATCGCTTCGTCGACGTGCACGCCGGCTCGATCCGCGCGGCGGAAGATGTCCACCACCTCGACGTCCTCGCTCGCCGGGACCGAGGCGAGATCCGGGTAGCACGGCTCACCGAAGATCTCGCCGGGGCACTCGTTCGGGTTGACCGGGATGATGCGGAAGCCCTTCGACTGCAGGAATCGGGCGACGCCGAAGCTTGGGCGCTGGGGATCGGAGGAGCAGCCAACGACGGCGAAGGTGCCGTAGGTAGTCAGGATCTTGCGGGCAGTCTCGATGTCGTACCAGCTCTTCACGGGTCCTTCCTACCCCGCACCGGGCCCGGCGCTCGCAGCCCGGCGCGGCCAACCCGTCCTATAATCGACCACCTGCGGGCGTGGCTCAGTGGTAGAGCATCACCTTGCCAAGGTGAGGGTCGCCAGTTCGAATCTGGTCGCCCGCTCCATTAAAGGCCCTGGTCACAGGGCCTTTTTCTTATCCCGGACTTGATCACCACATCGACCGTCCAGCAGAAATCCAGCAAAAATCCAGCAGTTCCAGCGCGAACGGACGCAAAGCATCGTCAAAGTCTGCGTCCTGTCGCGCAACCGGGATGGAGTGATCCGGAACAAGCTGTCGGTGCCTTGAATTACAATCATGGGATTCGAGAGGAGGTGAAGTGCATGGCTAAGAGCACCCGCAACAGCGGCAAGGCTTGGAGTTCTTCCGATAAGCAGCAACTTGCCAAGCTCGCTAAGGGCAACACCCCGACCCGAGTGATAGGCATCAAGCTCGGTCGGTCGGAGGACGCTGTCAGCTCACAGGCTTCCAAGCAGCACGTGAGCTTGAAGCCGACGAATCAGTCGCCATACGGTTCGAAGGGAAAAAAGTAGATGGAGTGGACGGTCGATCATTCAGTC
>JBHENN010000128.1:0-5216 GCA_046262015.1 Actinomycetota bacterium
GCATGAACTCCACCACGGCCGCCGCTGCCTTCTCAGGTAGTCGAGCCAAGGTCCGCTCCGCGGACGAAGCGACGACCAGATTCCAGGAACGAGAGGTCAACCGCCGATGTACTTAGCCCGAAGCTCGTCGGCGGAGACGACATCACCCCGCTCGATCTCCTTGCGCGCCTGCTCGATCTCCCGAAGCGCATCAGGATTGGACAGGATCTCGAGTGTGTCTTCCATAGCCTCGAGATCCTCGGGACTGATTAAGACCGCGGCGGGACGACCATTCCGGGTAAGGGTGATCCGGTCGTGGCGCTGCTCGACGCGATCTACGATCTCGGAAAGGCGGGCCTTGATCTCAGAGAGCGGCAGGGTGTCCTCTTTCATGACCAGGATTCTAGTCATTACTGCCTCGAACCGCAAGCCCGCCCATCCCTTGCACCCTCGCCCTCCGAGTGGCTCCCAGCTGGGACAAGGGGACTCCTTGGAGCACGCTCGTGTCGTCGAAGCAGCTCGAGGCACGCTTTCCTCAGGCAGCCGAGCTCTTGATCGAGGCGGCAGACGACATCCTGATGACAGAACACTCGCTTGGGCGAGCGTTCCGGAATTTCCCCTGACGATGGTTCAGAACGGAACCCGCTCGAGGACGATCGCGGCTCCCGATGCGCCGGTGAGGACGACGGCCTCCATGGCCGGCGCGCCAGGACCGATCTCGATCGCGAGCTCGTGGGGTCCGAGCCAGGTTCCGAGTTGCTCGGCGGGACCGGTGAATTGCAGGCCCGCGAGCTGCATCGGTCCTTCGGCGTGCGCGGCATGCGCGCGCCCAGGCAAAGACGTCTCACGATCCCATTCGATGAAGAACGGGAGAAATGGTGTCTCGGCGGCGTGTTCGATCCCAGCGATGCGCCAGCGGACGGTTTGCCCGTCGGGTCGAGCGCGCTCTCCCTTGGTCGGAACGAGGTTGAGTCGGCGCGCGACAATGTCGAGTTCGGATGTGCGCGCGGCCCATCCGAGGAGACACGGTCGGAGTACCTCGCCGACCCAGCGCCCAAACGCAGTGCGCGAAGCCTGTGAATCGTCGACGACAGCCACGAGCTCGATGTAAGCGTCACCGAGGGGCACGATTCGATTCGCAGTGCCCCAGTCGGGGTGCAGGCCGCCTTCGATCGAACTCAATCCATGCGCGCTGCGCAGAGCTCGATCGGCTTCGGCCAGGTCGTCGACTGCGATCAGGACGTGGTCGACTTCCACGCGCGCCTGCGCCCCTAAGGCCATCACGGGAGGTTAAGCCCCTGTGGGTGGGGCGGCGAGTTTCAGGGACCAGGTAGACGTTCTTCGTGCTGACGGATGACCATAGCGATCCGCCTCAGGGCGGATCTGATCGGGGGCCGGCTCCTGTCGAAACCGAGGAGCAGGAGAGCCTCCGCGCCCATGAACAGGTTGGCGATCAGCGCCGAGATCTCTTCCGGCGTGAACGGTCCGATGGGGCCGTGCCTTTGTTCCTCGTCACGAGCGACGTCCGCTATGAGGTCGAACCATCCCTGGAGGAGTGCGCGAGTGGCTGCTCCGATCTCGGGATCCGTCCAACCAGCGGCGATCATCTCCTGCAGGACCCGCACATAGCCCGACTCGAGGTCGTCCTCGAGGTAGTCGCACGCCTGTTCGTACCGTTTCCACAGCGGGGCGTCCTGGGAGTACATCCGAGTCTGGCGCTCCAGTCGCCGCTGGTTCTCCTCCTCGAGCAAGGTGAGTATCAAGCGCTGCTTCGAGCCGAAGTGGTAGTGCAGTTGGCTCAAGGGGACCCCCGCGGCGTCGGCGACCCGGCGGGTGGACATGCCGGCGTACCCGTTCTCGAGCAACTGGGTGCGCGCAGCATCGAGGATCGCGGATCGGGTTGCTGGGGCGGTGGTTGCCATTAGTGGGCTCCGTTTCGGCCGACCGACCGGACTTCTGACCTAGACCCTCTCATTTTCCTCCTTGACAAGCAACAACTCACGTCCTACATTTCGGTCGAACGACCGACCTAGAGCCTCGGCCGATGGGAGCGGGCACAAAGGAGGAGAGGATGGAAGCACGACCCACCAGGCGACTCGAAGCGGTTCTGCTGCTGATCACCCTGACCGCGGCCCTGGTCGTGAGGGTTTCGGCAGCGACTGCGGACGAGGCCGACCAGAACGCCAGCAGCTCGGGAAACGTAGCCACGCGTTGGATGGAGCGGACATTGACGGCCGTCCGGTCGGGTAGCCCGGCGCTCCAAACAGGCACCCCGGGAGCAGGGCGGACCTATGCGATGACGAGCGCGGCGATGTACGACGCGATCAACGGCATCGACACAGCCGACGGCGCCTCGACACGCGGGCGTGCACTCGTATCGTCTTACAGCCAGGCACCCGCGGGGGGGAGCCGTGAGGCAGCCGCAAGTGCCGCCGCGTACGCCGTTCTGGATTCACTGTTCTCTGGCAACGACGCGGTAAGGAACTCGTTGAGCGCCGCATTTCAGGATGAGATGGCCGCGCTGGGCTCGGACCCGGCCGTTGAATCCGGTCGCTCCTGGGGAGACGCCGTCGGTAAGGAGATCGTGCCCTTGCGTTCCGGCGATGGGAGCCAGGCACCGGCGTCCAGGCCCGGCGGCAAAGGCCCCGGCGTCTTTCCGCGGCCCTTCAGCGGGACGCAGTTTCGCGACATGACGCCCTTCGGCGTGACCAGCGTCGCCCCTTATCTCTCGTCAGGACCGCCTTCTCTCACCAGCACCGAGTACGCCGACGCTTTCAACGAGGTCAAGGAGCTGGGCAGTCTCAGCGACCTCAATCCGGAGCGCGCCGCTATCGCCCGGCATTGGCTCGCCGAAGGAGGGACGGTGCGTGAGACAGGCCTCTGGTTCAAGGTCGCGCTCAACGTGATCCACGAGCGCGGCACGGTGGCGTCTCTGTCTGACACGGCGCGCCTGCTCGCCTACCTCGGCATGGGGATCGGCGATTCCGTCGCGACGTCGTGGACGGACAAGTTCAATTGGAACTACTGGCGACCAGGCGATGCCATCCGCCAGGCAAGCACGGACGGTAATCCCCTCACCGCGGAAGATCCGACTTGGAGCCCGCGCGGCGGGGCATGCCCATCCGGTGCGAATGTCGTGTCATGCAGCACGTTCGGCGGGACGCCAGAGCACACGTCGGGAACCTCCACCTTCGCCGGCGCGGCAGCGACGATCCTCGCCACCTTCTACTGCAGCGATCGGATCCCTTTCTCGTTCGTCGGGGAGCAGCCGGGAGCTCAGCCGCGCTTCTATGAGGGTTTCGCACAAGCGGCGCGGGAGGCCGGTCGGTCGCGGATCTATGGGGGCATCCATTTCCAGTTCAGCAACGATGCCGGGCGCGAGGCAGGGAAAGGGATCGCGCAAGAGATCGTTCGCACACGACTCCTGCCGGCCGATTCCGGGGCCGGTGCCAGCGCGGTCTGCACGGGGGGTTGACCCCTCTGGTGTCACGAAAGTGTATGAGAGAACTTCTAGAGAGAGGTTGGTGAGAGATGATTTCCATCGAACCAAGTGAGCTGTCGATCTCGATCGCGAATGACAACGTGGAAGTGAGGACCGGGGAGGTCGGAGACATGACCGTGTCTATGATCCGGCTCAAGGCGGGGACGGATCTCACTCCTGCGCTCGTGGGCCTTCCTGACGATCTCTGCCCTTGTCCACACTGGGGATACATGCTCAAGGGTCGCGTACTGATGAAGACCACGAACGGGGAGCAAGTGTTCGAGGCCGGGAAACCGTTCTACTGGGGACCGGGGCACGCGCCGGTTGCGCTCGAGGACGCAGAGTATGTGGACTTCTCGCCGACAGAGGAGTTCGCAGGCGTGATCCGCCACATCAAGGGCGAGTCCTAGACAGATGCGAGCGCGCTATCCGGACACGGACGGCTATATCGAGAACGACGGCGTCAAGATCGCCTACGAGGTCTTCGGGAGCGGCGAGAGGACGATCCTTCTCCTGCCGACCTGGTCCATCGTCCACTCCCGCTACTGGAAGATGCAGGTTCCCTACCTATCGCGCTACGCACGCGTGATCACCTTCGACCCGCGCGGGAACGGTCGTTCCGACCGTCCTACTGGAGCCAGCGCGTACAAGTCTTCGGAGTTCGCGGCGGACGCGGTCGGGGTCCTCGACGCGGTCGGGGTCCGCACGGCATCAATCGTCTGTCTCTCCGTCGGAGCGGAGCACGCACTGACCCTGGCTGCGGATCATCCCGCTCGCGTTGCGTCGGTGGCCTTCATCGGGCCGCTCACAGCACTGGGGGCGCCACCAGGAGCGCGCCGCCATTCCTTCGATGACGCGCTCGATACCGACGAAGGCTGGGCGAAGTTCAATGCGCACTACTGGCTCCGGGACTACGACGGCTTCCTCGACTTCTTCTTCAACTGCAACTTTTCCGAGCCACATTCATCGAAGGGTTTCGAGGACGCGTGGGCATGGGCGCACGAAACGACACCCGAGATCCTCATCGACACGATCCGCGCGCGCGTGCTCGAAGAAGACGACGTGCGCGATCTGTGCGCGCGGGTCGGATGCCCGACGTTAGTGATCCAGGGCGCCGACGACCAGGTCACGGGACCGAGCCGGGGTATCGCCCTCGCGGAGGCCTTGTCGGCCCCGATAGTGACGATCGAAGGTTCCGGTCACAGCCCTCATACACGCGATCCGGTCAAGGTGAATCTGCTCCTTCGGGACTTCTTCGATCTCCGACCGGTCCCCGAACGGTGGACGCGCGCCCGGAACCGGAGCAAGCGGGCGCTTTTCGTCTCATCACCGATCGGACTCGGACACGCTCGTCGGGACGTTGCGATCGCCGGCGAGCTCCGGAAGATCCATCCCGAACTCGAGATCGAATGGCTCGCGCAAGCTCCGGTGACAAAGGCGCTCCAAGAGCGTGGCGAAGTGATTCATGCCGCCTCGCGTCTGCTGTCGAGCGAGGTCGAGCACATCGAGAACGAGTGCGGCGAGCACGCGCTGCACGTCTTCCAAACATGGCGGAACATGGATGAGATCCTGCTCAACAACTTCATGGTGTTTCACGATCTGATCGAGCAGGAGCATTTCGATGTGTGGATCGGCGACGAGGCGTGGGAGCTCGATCATTACCTGCACGAGAATCCCGAGCAGAAGCGAGCGCCCTTCGTGTGGCTCACCGATTTCGTCGGCTGGCTTCCCATGCCCGAAGGTGGGGAGCGCGAAG
>JBHENN010000129.1:0-20731 GCA_046262015.1 Actinomycetota bacterium
ACGCCAAGTTAGTCGATTGGGTCTCGGCGGACCGCAGTACTCGAGGGGACGCTCATGGAGCGTCCGATGCTCAGAAGCCGGACGCGTGGCTTGCAGTGCACGTCGTAGGCGCGTTGATCCTTAGGTTGGAAAGTCGGCTGGGGAGTTCCTAGCTGGACCGGAATGGCAAAGGAATGGCAAATCGCTGAGTCGTCGCGAGTCTGATTCGCGTAAGTGCAGGTAGAGGGGTGGGTCGCCAGGGAATCGAACCCTGAACCTACGGATTAAGAGTCCGTTGCTCTGCCAATTGAGCTAGCGACCCGTGCGCGAGTGTATCCAAGAGGGCTTGGCCGCAGACCTTCCCACGCGCGAGCGACTCGAGTCTGGCGTGACCGGCGTCGCGCTCGATGACCCATCAGCACCGAGATAGGTCCCCAGAGAGCTTGGGGCGACCGACCGGGTTCGAACCGGCGACATCCCGGACCACAACCGGGTGCTCTGCCTGACTGAGCTACGGCCGCCATGTGTGACGCCTTTCAAGGGTAGCAGTCGGCGGCCGCCACTCCAGGCGCGGGATGAGGTCGTCAGCCCGCTGCCCGGGCGAGGTCGGGCGATGCATCGTGCCCTCTGTGGTCGGCGCGCCGGGCAAAGAAGGTCAGGAGCATCAGCCCGGTCAGGGCGGAGATAGCGGCCCCCGCGAACGCGCCCCGATAGCCCAACACGGCCGCCACCCCGCCGGCACTCACGGCTCCGAGGCCGAAGGCGAGGTCGAAGAACGCGGTAAACGTGCCCACCACTGAGGCGCGTTCGGCGGCGGGGGCTCCACTCACTGCGAGGACCATCAGCGCCGGGAAGAGCAGCGAGTGGCCCAGCGAGAACAAGACGGTTCCCGCGAGTAGGCCCGGAACCGTGCCCCACAGCGCCATGACCGCGAACCCTGCCGTCGAGCACACGAGTGACGCGCGCGCGCATCTCCGGGGTCCAAGGCGGTCCGGTATCTGCGCGCCGACGCTTCGGACCACCAGCAGGATCACGGAGTGAAGCGCGAAGACGTAGCGAGAGCCGTTCAGCCCCAGCTCGAGCGCGTACAGGGGCAGGAAGCTGATGAAAGTCGCCAGTCCCCAGATGTGCGCTCCCAGGATCACGCCGGGGAGAAGTCCGGCACGGTGCACGAGCGGGGTCTTGGGGCGCGGCCCTTCGGCAGTTCGGGGCGGCCGCGTCTCCGGCACCCGGAGCGCCACCGCGGCCGCCACCAGGGCGGCCGCTCCGGCGATCACCCAGGCGACGTCGAACCCTCCCCGCTCGAGCGCGTTCTCACCGATCACCGGACCCATGCCCAACCCGGCGAACAGGGCGAGGGAGAAGTAGCTGAACGCCTCGCCCCTGCGCTCGTCCGGCGCGATGTCGTTGATGGCGCTGGCGGCCCCGACGTAGAACGCCGCCTCGCCGGCGCCCGCGACCACCCGCAACAGGAGCAGGAGCGCGAGCGAATCGGCGGCCACGTAGGCCATCACCGCGACCCCGACCAGCGCCGCGCCGGCCACCATCAGAGGTCGGCGACCGCGCGCGTCCCCGACCCGACCGATCAGGGGGCGGATGAGGACGGCCGAGAGGCTGAACAGCCCGATCGTCAGACCCACCGACACCGTGCTCCCATCCAGCGGGCCCTCGACGTATAGGGGCAGCGTCGGTAGAAGCGCTCCGACGCACACGAAGTAGCCGAGCGTCGCGAGCATGATCGTCAGGAATGTCGGCGTCACCAGGCGCGCGTGCGGCGCGCCGGGACGGTTGGCGTGCGTGCTCAGGGCCCCTCCGGCGGATCGGAACGAGAGCGCCCGAGCCTACTAGCGGCGCGCCGCGACGGTGTCCCGCACCCTGCCGCGCCCGGGACCGAAGGCGCCCCGCAGGAGCGATCTACGCGCGGCGTCCTAGCGCTGCCAGCAGCTCGGTCTGCTTGTCCGCGTCCGGGCCGGTCTCTACCCGCGCGCCGTAGACCCCGCTTCCCTCGACCATCTGCTTGTTGGCCTCGACCCAGGAAGAGCAGAGCTCGACGAGCTCGTTATCGAGCCGGTCGTCGGCGCCGATCGCGCGGGCTAGGTCCCAGCTGTGGATGAGGTGGTCAACGAAGAGCTGGAGGAGGTAGTTCTCCGCGGTCTCTTCACCGTAGGAGAGATGCACCTTGCGTGCCAGGACGTCGTCGTCTTCGAGGGCACGCAGCGCCCCGGCATACGCGCGGTCCCACGCCGCGGTGGGATCGTCTCCGAGGTTGTCGCCTTCGAACCTGTCCCCGACCTCCTCGAGGGTCTTTCCTTCCAGCAGCGGGACCGCCCAGAGGTCCTCGTAGACGAGGTGGCCTACGAGCGCACGGACGTCCCACTCCGAGCACGGTGTCGGCGCGCTCCATTGGTTGTCGCGTATCCGCCGAACGTACGCGTCGAACCCCTGCGCGGCGCGCCGG
This sequence comes from Actinomycetota bacterium, assembly GCA_046262015.1. Lineage (GTDB taxonomy): Bacteria > Actinomycetota > CADDZG01 > CADDZG01 > WHSQ01 > JBHENN01. The sequence goes on from JBHENN010000129.1 coordinate 2,438, forward strand.
TATGCGTCGCGAACGTCGGCCATCAGCTGACCATGGTGGGCGAGCGCAGGTCGTAGTAGCGCACATCCTGCATGCTCTGCGCCATCTCCTGCTGCGCTTCGGAGAACTCGGGCTTCGACTCGCCCGCGCGCGCCTCTTCCTCGGAGGTGAAGTAGACGACCGTGGTGAAGCGGTCGCCATCGTGGAGTGCGGTGTAGCCGCCGACGACATCGGGTCTGACGGTGTTGTCGTCGGGCCGATCGGCCATGGCGGCCCTCATGGCATCGGCGTCGGTGACGCGTCCCTGGATGACCTGCACGAAGCCGGCATCGTCCGAGCCGCCCCGGCCGAACTCGATGATGTCGGTGGAGTCGTGGAAGGTGACGTCGCCATCGAAGTACTTGGACGTCTCGTTCCACCAGTTGCTCTGCTCCGCGCGGTCGCTGTTCCGGCGCGCCGCCTCCTCGGACTCGAAGCGGGCGCAGGCGAGGAACTCGCCGTCGTCGGTGAGCCCGTGGGTGCTGCCGAGGAACCCGATCGCTCCGGCGCGTACGTCGGTCTCCCACCCCTCGAACTGGCGCCGGAGACCCTCCTGATCTCCGGCCCGACCCTGGATCACCTGTACGAACACGACTCTCCTCCTCTCGCCGGTGGGAACCTTGCGCTCTAGTTGTACGCCCCACAGGGGCCGGCTGTGAAGGGGTCACTCGTGGGGTTGAGGAGGCCGTCCGAGGGTCAGGCGGGGCCGGTAGCGGCTACTACTCTTGATGCGATGGACCTGCAGCGCGACGCCTTCGGCCCCAACGTCTGGCTCGTCGACGAGATGTACCGGCGCTACCAGGAGGATCCACGCGCCGTGGGGGAGCCGTGGCGGGAGTTCTTCGAGGGCTACCGCCCCGGGACCGCCGACGGTCACGGCGGCAAGAAGTCGGCACCGGCTCGTCCGCCGACCCCACCCACCACGGGAGAGCGCCCCCCTGCTGCTACCCCGGTCGCCGCACCTGCAGCCCGCCCCGAGGTGACCGATGGCGTGCCCGAGGACGCGTCCCCGTTGCGCGGAGCTGCAGCCCGCATCGCCGAGAACATGGAGGCGTCGCTCGGGGTTCCGACCGCGACCTCGGTGCGCACGATCCCGGCGAAGCTTCTCGAGGAGAACCGACGCACGATCAACCGTCACCTCGGGAAGAAGACCGGCGGCAAGGTCTCGTTCACGCATCTGATCGGCTGGGCGATCCTCAAGGCGCTCGAGTCCCGCCCTGCGATGCGGGCGAGCTACGGAGTGATCGACGGCAAGCCGCACGTGATCCAGCACAAGCACGTGAACTTCGGCCTTGCGGTCGACGTCGACCGACCCGGCGGGCACCGCGTCTTGCTGGTACCGAACATCAAGAACGCCGACGAGCTCGACTTCGCCGGGTTCTTCGGCGCGTACGAGGACCTGATCAGGCGTGTTCGCGCCAACGAGCTGGCGCCGGAGGACTTCGCCGCCACGACGATCACGCTCACCAACCCCGGCACGGTCGGGACTCGTCTGTCGATCCCGCGCCTGATGCCGAACCAGGGGCTGATCGTCGGTACCGGAGCGATCTCGTACCCTCCCGAGTACGAGGCGTCAGACCCGCGCGCCCTCGCCCGCCTCGGCGTCAGCAAGGTCCTGACGATCACGAGCACCTATGACCACCGGGTGATCCAGGGCGCCGAGTCGGGCCAGTTCCTCGCGGTGGTCCACGAGCTGTTGCTCGGCTCCGATCGCTTCTACGACGAGATCTTCGCTTCCCTGTGCGTCCCCTACGAGCCGAGCCGGTGGAGCCGCGACCGCGCCGCGGTCGAGGACATCGATACCGAGCTGCACAAGCAATCGCGCGTGATCCAGCTCATCAACATGTACCGGGTCCGAGGCCACTTGCTCGCCGACCTCAACCCGATCGGATGGGAGGTATTGCGCCATCCGGAGCTCGACCTCTCGCACTACGGCCTCACGGTCTGGGACCTCGATCGCGAGTTCCTGTTCGACGGCCCCGGCGGCACGCGCAAGCAGCCCCTGCGCGTCATCATCGAGACCCTGCGGGATGCGTACTCGCAGACGATCGGCGTTGAGTACATGCACATCTCCGACCCGGAAGAGAAGCGGTGGATCCAGGAGCGGGTCGAGCTGACCGGCGACGGCGAGCTGCCGATGGAGGACAAGAAGCACATCCTGGATCGCCTCAACGCCGCGGAGTCGTTCGAGAAGTTCCTCCACTCCAAGTACGTCGGGCACAAGCGGTTCTCTCTCGAAGGCGCGGAGAGCTTGATCCCGATGCTGGACGAGCTGCTGCGGCGCTCGGCGGCCGACGGCATGGTCGAGGTCGTCATGGGGATGCCCCATCGAGGCCGCCTCAACGTCCTCGCCAACATCGTGGGCAAGCCGCTGAAGGAGATCTTCAAGGAGTTCGAAGGCGACGTCGATCCGGACACCGTGCAGGGCTCGGGCGATGTCAAGTACCACCTCGGTATGACCGGACGCTTCGTCGCGGGCGACGGGAACGACCTCGCGGTCGTCCTCGCATCGAATCCCTCGCACCTCGAGGCCGTCGATCCGGTCGTCGAGGGCATGGCGCGCGCCAAGCAGGATCTGCTCGGCGAAGGCGCCGATCAGAAGGTTCTCCCGTTGCTGCTGCACGGGGACGCCGCGTTCGCCGGGCAAGGCGTCGTCGCGGAGACCTTCAACCTGTCCCAGCTCCCCGGCTATCGAACCGGCGGGACCGTGCACGTGGTCGTCAACAACCTGATCGGCTTCACGACCGCGCCGGCAGCAGGTCGCTCGAGCACGTACGCGACCGACATCGCCAAGATGGTGCAGGCTCCGATCCTGCACGTCAACGGTGACGACCCCGACGGATGCGTGCGGGTGATGCGCCTCGCCTACGAGTACCGCAAGCGGTTCAAGAAGGACGTCGTCATCGACCTCATCTGCTACCGGCGCTACGGACACAACGAAGCCGACGAGCCGGCTTACACACAGCCTCTGATGTACTCCAAGATCGACGAGCGGCGCTCGGTGCGCAAGCTCTACACCGAGCTGCTGCTTAACCGCGGCGAGCTGACCGTCGAAGAGGCCGAGCGGCTGCTCGAGGACTTCCGCGCGAAGCTCCAGCAGGCGTTCGACGAGACCCGCAAGCAGGCTCCGCCTCCGGACGTGCGGGCCGCGGCCCCACCCGAACCGGCCGGCGTGCTTCCTCCCGTCGAGACCGGTGTCGACCGGGCGCGCCTCGATGAGATCCACCAGGTTCTGACGAGCGTCCCCGCGGGGTTCGAGCCCCATCCCAAGCTGAAGCGCTACATAGAGAAGCGGGCCGACCTGCTGGAGCGCGACGCGGTCGATTGGGCCGCGGGGGAGAGCCTCGCGTTCGGCTCGCTCTTGCGCGCGGGGATCACCGTGCGTCTCGCCGGCCAGGACTCGCGCCGCGGCACCTTCAGCCACCGCCACGCGGTGCTGGTCGATCACCGCACCGGCGAGGAGCACACTCCCCTCAACCACATGGCCGAAGGCCAGGCGTACCTGCGCATCTTCGACAGCTTGTTGTCGGAGTTCGCGGCGATGGGGTTCGAGTACGGCTATTCGGTTGCCAACGGGGACGCGCTCGTGTGCTGGGAAGCGCAGTTCGGCGACTTCGTGAACGAGGCGCAGGTGGTGATCGACCAGTTCCTCGTGGCCGGAGAGGACAAGTGGAAGCAGGAGAGCGGGTTGGTCCTGTTGCTGCCGCACGGCTACGAGGGCCAGGGCCCGGAGCACTCGAGCGCGCGCCTGGAACGTTTCCTCACCCTCGCGGCCGAGGACTCGATCCAGGTGACCCAACCCACGACTCCGGCGCAATATTTCCACCTGCTGCGTCGCCAGGTCCTCCGCACCGTACGCAAGCCGTTGATCGTGCTGACGCCCAAGTCGCTCCTGCGGCATCCCGCGGCGCGCAGCACGACCGTCGAGCTCACCTCGGGGCACTTCCACGAGACGCTCGACGATCCCAAGGTGGCCGATGTCGAGCGGGTGCGGCGTGTGCTGTTGTGCACGGGGAAGGTCGCCTACGACCTCGACGAACGGCGCGAGCAGACGGGTGCGCCGGCGGCGATCGTGCGCGTCGAGCAGCTCTACCCCTTCCCGCGCGCTCAGCTCGCCGCCATCTTCGAGCGCTATCCCAAGCTCGAAGGGGTCCGCTGGGTCCAGGACGAGCCGCGCAACATGGGCGCGTGGGGGTTCATCGACGCGCGGATCCGGTCCGATCTTCCCGGAAGCGTCACGCTCGACTGCACGAGCCGGGCGGAGAGCGCGAGCCCGGCAAGCGGGTCCAGCCGGGTGCACGAGCAGGAGCAGCAGGACCTGCTCGACGACGCGTTCGCCGGTCTCTAGAGCCCGACCTCCGCGGGCCCGGCGCGCCCGGCGGCCACGATCCCCTTGAGGCGCGCCGCATGGACGGTCGCGGCGAGGGTGTCGAGGACGTCGTGTTCGGGCTCCCAGCCAAGCACGGTGCGCGCCTTGGTCGTGTCCATCAGCACGGGCACTCGGATCGCTTCGAGCCACTTCGCCTCGGCCGGCAACAGGGGGAGACTCGACATGATGGTCGCGGTGACGTCCATCGCCCTCTGGGGGACCGGCACCGCGTACCACCCCAGCGCGTGCGCGAGGTCGGTGACGGTGATGTCCCCGTCGGCAGCAAGGTTGTAGACCCCGGGCTCGCCGCGGCCGAGCACGGCGAGCTCGAGCGCGGCGGCGACGTCGTCCTCGTGCACGAGCTGGAAGGGCACGCCGGGATCGGGCAGCACGGGGCGCAGCAGCGGCATCGATCCCGCGAGCTTCTTCATCGCGTTCGGCACCCGGTCGCCGAACTTCACGTAAGGGAGCTTCTCGATCAAGGTCGTCGCGCCGGGACCGGCGACGATGCAGGGACGGAAGACATAGACGTCCGGACCGGAGGTCGCGCCGCGCCGGAGGTCATCCAGCACCCCTTCGACATCGGCCTTCTGGGCCGAGTAGTAGTGGCTGTCCGAGCCGCGGGCGGGGACGTCCTCCGTCAACCGATCGGGATGATCCTCGTGGAACCCGTAAGCGGCGACCGAGGATGTGTACAGCAGGCGCTGCACCCCCGCGTCGAAGGCGGCGCCGAAGACGTTGTTCGAGCCCTCGAGGTTCACCGCGCGCGCCTCATCGGGCGTCCCGAAGATCAGAAACGCGAGGTGCACCACGACGTCGGCGTCCTTGACCAACCCGTCGACCGACGCGCGGTCGAGTACCTCGCCTTGCCGGTACTCCGTCTTGGTGAGGCCGTGCTCGGCGGGGTCGAAGGGTCGGCGCGCCATGCCGATGACGCGCCCCACCGCGGGATTGCGGTCGAGACGCTCGAGCAGTGGCAGACCGATGTCACCGGTGGGCCCGGTGATCGCGACGGTCAGTCGTCGTTGCGCGGGCGCCGTTGCCATGGGCGCATGCTCTCACGGGGGGTACCCGGTGCCACGAGGTCGCTCTTCCCTAGGATGCGAGCCATGCGCGTATCGAGATCCCGCTCATGATGAACGTGCTCCGTTGGGCCGCGTTCGCGCTGGGGCTGGCGATTGCCGCCGGAACGTGGGGGAGCGTCATCCGGATGCTGGTGCTCCCGAGAGGGGTCGCGTCGCGACTCGCGACCCTCGTGGGCCGGAGGATCGTTACCGCCGTCATCCGCCGGATAGCGGACCGGCTTCCGGGCTACGAAGACAAGGACCGGGTGCTTGCGAAGGCGGGGCCGCTGGCGCTCCTCGTCATCTTGTTCACGTGGATGGTTCTGTTCGTCGTGGCGTACGGGCTCATGCTGTGGCCTCTGGTCCCCGACGGCTCGCTGGGCTCGGCCCTGCTCGAGAGCGGCTCGTCGCTCCTAACCCTCGGCTTCGCCGCGAGCCACGTGCCGGGCGCAACGTTGATCCACTTCGTGGCGGCGGTCACCGGGCTGATCGTGATCGCGCTCGAGATCGCGTTCCTCCCGGTCCTGTACTCCGCATTCAACCGCCGGGAGACCCAGGTGACGTTGCTGCAGAGCCGTGCGGGCTCGCCCCCTTGGGGACCGGAGGTGTTGGCACGCCACCACCTCGTGAACATCCTCGACAACCTCCCGGCCTTCTACGCTGACTGGGAGCACTGGGCGGCCGACGTCGCCGAGAGCCACTCCAACTATCCGATCCTGTTGTGGTTCCGCTCGCCCCATCCCTTGCGTTCGTGGGTGGTCGGGCTGCTCGCGGTGCTCGACTCCGCCGCCCTGTACCACGCGCTCTGCCCGACGACCGCTCCGTCGGAGGCACGTCTGTGCCTGCGCATGGGCTTCACGTGTTTGCGCGACATCGCCACCGCGATCGGCTTGCCGTTCGACCACGATCCCTTCCCCGACGACCCGATCGAGCTGACCCACGAGGACTTCCTCACCGGCATGGAGCGATTGACCGGGATCGGATTCCCCCTGGAGCGTTCGGCCGAGGAGGCGTGGCCACACTTCAAGGGATGGAGGGTGAACTACGAATCGCTCGCCTACGCGCTGGCCGACGCGACCAGTGCCGCGCCGGGGCCGTGGTCGGGTCCCCGGACCCACCTCGAAGGGATCACGATCGCACCCGAGCGCCCCCCCAACCGCCGGCCCGGGGATCCCGCCGACCAGGGCCGCGTGAAGGGACACCGCGGCTACTGAACGACCAGCGCTCCCGGAGCCGGGCTCCCTTCCTCCAGGCCGGTTGGAGCCATCACATAGGGTGAGGCGCCATGGTCGAGCTGCCCATCACCGAGCCCTCCGCGACGACGATCGAGGAGCCCGCGGACTCACTGGCGGAGCTGTCCAACGCGTCATCGCCTGAGGATCTCGCCGCGGTCGCGGCGCGCCATCCGGAGTGTCTGACCGCGTGGGCGGCGCTCGGCGAGGCGGCCCTGGAGGGAGGGCGCCCGGTCGAGGCCTACGCCTACTTCCGGGTCGGCTACCACCGGGGGCTCGACCGGATCCGCAAGGCCGGTTGGCGCGGCCAGGGCCGCGTGCCGTGGTCGCACGAGCCCAACCGCGGTTTCCTGCGTTCGGTCCGGGGGCTTGGGCGCGCCGCAGCCGAGATCGGGGAGACCGCGGAAGCCGACCGCTGCGGCACGTTCCTGCGCGACCTGGCGCCCGACGCTCCCTGAGGGCGCCCGGGTGAGCATCGACCCGGACCTCGCGGTCGAGCACGTCCTGGCGGAAGGGGACGAGTGGCGATCGTGGCGAGCCTTGCGTCTTAGCGGCGAGGCTCCCGGCGAGCCACCGCCGGTGCCCGAGCAGGACGTCAGCGGCGCGTTCCCCGGGGCCAGCGGCCGCGCCTCACCGGGAGCGACCGGAGAGGCCATCTGCCACCTCGTTGTGCTGGGATTGGACACCGGTCCGGGCGCCGGCCGGGCGGCGGCATGGCTCGAGGACGCTCGAACACCCGCGGCGGCATGGCTGGATCCCCCCGAGGCGGTGCCCGGCGAGGTCGAAGACCCTGCCGCGGGGCGGGTGTGGGCGACCGCCTCGGCGGCGTGCGCCCTCCTCGCGCTGCGGCGCCAGCCGGGGGCGCGTGCCCTCGGTCTCTTACGCGGTGAGGCCGATATGGAGGGTCGACTCACGGGGGGCGCCTATCCCACGTTCGCGGCGGCCGGCGCCTACTGGCTCGCCGAAGGACCGCAGACGGAGATGGCGGAGTGGGGGCTGCGCTGGGCCCGGGAGTGGACCGAGGACTGGTGGGGCCCGTGGGAGCGCACCAGCGCGCTGGCGTACTGGGGCGCCGCGGGGATCCCGCCGGAGCATCCCTCGGTCGACGCGTTCCTCGCGGCGCTCCGAGACGAGAGCCCCAGAGAGGGCTGGCGCGACGACCTCGAGCTGACCCTGCGCGTCCTCGAGATGCTCCGCTTCTTCGAGGAGTGAGAGCGCGTTCTCATCTTGGGGCGATCGTCCCGCCCCTACTAGGCTGCACCCGATGAGGTGCCCCAGCTGCGCGACCGATAACCGGGAGGGCCGCAAGTTCTGCGCCGAATGCGGTGGGCCGCTGGCGGCGTCGTGTCCCTCCTGTGGGACGGCGAACGAGCCGGGCGAGAAGTTCTGCGGCGAGTGCGGCACCGCCCTGCAGGCCCCTCGAGGGGACGGCACAGCCGCCGCGCCGGCTCCGGACGGGGAGACCTCCTCAGGAGGCTCCTCGGAGCGCCGTCTGGTGTCGGTGTTGTTCGCCGATCTCGTCGGCTTCACGACCCTGTCCGAGAACCGCGACGCGGAAGAGGTGCGCGAGCTCCTGAGCGGGTACTTCGACACGGCGCGGCGCATCGTCGCTCGGTACGGCGGGACGATCGAGAAGTTCATCGGCGATGCGGTGATGGCGGTGTGGGGCGCGCCCACCGCTCAGGAAGACGACGCAGAGCGAGCGGTACGAGCCGCGCTCGACCTGACCGCAGGGGTCGCCCAGTTGGGCCGCGATACCGGAGCGACCGACCTCGCCGCGCGCGCAGGGGTGCTCACGGGTGAGGCCGCGGTGACACTCGGCGCTCGGGACGAAGGCATGGTCGCAGGCGATCTCGTCAATACCGCGTCGCGCATCCAGTCGCTCGCGGATCCGGGGATGGTCCTGGTGGGGGAGGCGACCCGGCGTGCGTCGGAAGCCGCCATCGCTTACGAGGACCGCGGGCGGCACGAGCTGAAGGGGAAGGCGGAACCGGTACCTCTGTATCGAGCATTGCGTGTGGTCGCGTCGCGCAAGGGGTTCCTGCGAACCACCGGGTTGGAGACACCGTTCGTAGGGCGCGAGCGCGAGATGCACGTCATCAAAGAGCTGTTCCACACCTCGGCCGACGAGCGACGCGCCCATCTGCTGTCGGTGATCGGCATCGCCGGGATAGGAAAGTCGCGCACCGCAGCCGAGTTCGAGAACTACATCGATGGACTTGCCGAGGTGGTCCTGTGGCACCGTGGGCGTTGCCTCGCGTACGGCGAAGGGGTCGCCTACTGGGCTCTCGCCGAGATGGTCCGGATGCGGGCACGCATAGCCGAGGAAGAAGAGCCTGCTTCCGCGCTCGAGAAGCTGCGGGTCGTCATCGAGGAGGTCGTCCCGGATGCCGACGAACGCAACTGGATCGAGCCACGCGTCGCCCACCTGCTGGGTCTCGAAGAGCGGAGCGCGGGGGAAAGGGAGGAGCTCTTCTCGGCGTGGAGGATGTTGTTCGAACGTCTCGCGGATCAGAACCCGACGGTCATGGTCTTCGAGGACCTGCATTGGGCGGACACGAGCCTCCTGGACTTCATCGGATACCTGCTGGACTGGTCCCGCAACAGTCGCTTGTTCGTGATCACGCTGGCTCGGCCGGAGCTGATCGAACGCCGTCCGCGCTGGGGGGTCGGTAAGCGCAACTTCAGCTCTCTCTTCCTCGAGCCGCTGACCGACGGGTCCATGTCCGAGCTGCTGCGGGCGACGGTCCCCGGCCTTCCCGAGACCCTCCTCGATCGCATACGCGACCGTGCCGAGGGGGTGCCGCTGTATGCGGTGGAGACACTTCGCATGCTGCTCGACCGGGGGGTCCTCGTTAGAGAAGGCGCCACCTACAGGGTGACCGGCGAGGTCCAGGCCTTGGAGGTCCCCGAGACCCTGCACGCCCTGATCGCAGCGCGCCTCGACGGGTTGCCACCGGAGGAACGCCGGCTGCTCCAGAACGCGTCCGTCCTGGGCAAGACGTTCACGCGCGAGGGCCTTGCGCGCATGACCGATACCGACGAGAGGACGATCGAGGGTCCGCTGTCCTCGTTGCTGCGCAAGGAACTGCTCACCCTTCAGGCGGATCCGCGCTCGCCGGAGAGAGGCCAGTACGGGTTCATGCAGGCGCTCGTCCAGAAGGTGTCCTACGACACGCTGTCGAAGAAGGATCGCAAGGTCCGCCACCTCGCGGTCGCGCGTTATCTCGAGACGACGTGGTCCGGCGACGAAGACGAGATCATCGAGGTCGTCGCGTCCCACTACCTGGATGCTTATCGGAGCGCTCCGGATGCGTCCGATGCCGGCGAGATCAAGGATCGGGCGCGTGGCAAGCTGACCGCGGCAGGCCGCCGGGCCGAGTCTCTGGGCGCGTTCGAAGAGGCATGTCGCTACTACGAGCAGGCGTCCCAACTCGGCAGCGGGCCCGACGAGGTCGCCGGCTTGCTGGAGCTCGCCGGTGACGTGGCCAACCGGGCGGGTGACCTCGATGTGGCCGAGAGGCATCTCGAACGGGCGATAGCCCTCTTCGAGCAGCACGACCTCACGCATCCCGCCGCCCGTGTCCGAGCCCGGTTATCGATGGTCGACTGGGCCCGCGGCCGCATCGACGAAGGCCTAGCGCGCCTCAGGGATGCGTTCGTCGTCCTGCGCGCCGAGGAATGGGATGAGGACTTCGCCACGCTGGCCAACCAGCTCGGGCGGTTCGAGTTCTTCACCGGAGATTTCGAGGCGTCGGACGAGCACACGGACATCGCGCTGGAGATAGCCGAGTCGTTATGGGTTCCTGGGGTGATCTGTCACGGCCTGCTCACCAAGGGCATGATCCTGACGCGCCGGGGTCGCGGTGAGGAAGGGCTCGCCCTGATCAAGCACGGCCTCGAGCTCGCGCTGGAACACGAGGTGTTCGATGCGACCTGGCGCGGCTACTACAACCTTGGAAGCATCCTGGTGAATCGCGATCGCGTGGACGAGGGGCTGGCTTACCTTCGCAGTGGGTTCGCGCGGTCCACCCGCGCGGGATACCAAGCGTTCGGACTGCTCGGCAATATGGCCTACCCCCTGCTGCGTCTGGGCGACTGGGACGAGGCTATGAAGATCGCCGAGCAGATGCCGGATCGCGGCGAGGTGCCGGCCGCCAATCTCGCCTATTTCTCGGGCATCGCGGTGTGGGTGCCGGTCATCTGCCTCCATCGAGGGGAGATCGATAGGGCCGAAGCCCTGTGGGGCTTCTGGGACAACGAGGCCGCCGACCCAGCGGACGTCCAGGACCGAGGGATGCGCGCTCTCGTCGGCTTGATCCGGTCCTACCACGGCGATCGCCCGGCAGACGCCTTCCACCACGTCGACCAGATGCTCGCGGACTGGGATCTCTTGGGCTTCGACTGGGAGATGAACATCGAGGGGTTCCCGGTAGCGATGGAGGCCGCGCTTCGGTACGGCGACGACGACCGGATAGAACGTCTCCTGCGATTGGTCGACGACGCACCGAACGGCGCGGTGCCCGGCTACGTCCGTGCCCATCGCAGCCGCTTCGACGACCTCCTTGCCGTTCGGCGGGAGGATGAGGAGGCGGTGCGGCGGGGATTCGCCCAGGCGATCGCCGGCTTCCGCGAGGTCAAGAACGTCTTCGCCCTGGCCGTCACGATGCTGGAGTTCGCGGAGTGGCTAGCCGGACGGCTGGAGTCGCAAGAGGCGCAACCGTTGCTGGCGGAGGCGGAGGAGATATTCGGGCGACTCAAAGCGCGACCGTGGCTGGAGCGGCTCGCCCGGGTTGGATCGAGCGGCAGCACCCTGCAGGCGGCAGGAGGATGACTAGGCCCCACGCGAGGGGGTGACCTCATCGTCTGGCACGTCGTCGGATCGCTGGACGTCGCCGGGGTCGACCTGTGGCGGACGTTCACCTCGCACGGCCTGGCGAGCCTGCCGCCCATGCACGTCGATGAGGCCGAACGCGCCTTCGAGGTGACGCTGGCCGTCCCCCAGGGCCGGCCGCGTACGGTCCGCGTCGCGGCGACGTCCGGTGGCCGCGCGCCGGTGCTGGCCCGGGGGCCCCGGCCGGGGGCCACGGCCGCGGGGCGCCTCGCGGCCGCGCTAGCTCATGTGCTGCGTCTGGACGAAGACCTCTCGGACTTCTACGCGCTCGCGCGCGAGGATCCCGAGCTGGCGTGGGCGGTCGCCGGAGCGGGTCGGATGGTCCGCTCACCCACCGTCTTCGAGGAGGTCGTGAAGACGATCTGCACGACGAACTGCTCCTGGGGCGCGACACGCAAGATGGTCGGGACGCTCGTCGCGGAGCTCGGCGCGCCGGCGTTCGGCGCTCCTGCCACGGGCCCTTCGGGGCGTGCCTTTCCCACGCCCGAAGCGATGGCCGGGGTGGAACCGGACTTCTACCGGGAGACGGTGCGCGCGGGGTACCGCGGCCCGTACCTGGCGAAGCTGGCTGAGGACGTGGCCTCCGGGGAGGTCGACCTCGAGGCGCTCGGGCACCCCGGCGAGCTGACGGACGAGGAGGTGCACGCGCGGTTGGTTGCTCTTCCGGGCGTAGGCCCCTACGCGGCCGCTCACATCATGCTGATGCTGGGCCGTTACTCGCGCCTGATCCTCGACTCGTGGACGCGCCCGAAGTACGCGCGTCTGATCAAGCGTCGGGCGGTGACGGACGCGGCGATACACAGAAGGTTCCGGCGCTACGGCCGCTACGCCGGTCTCGCGTTCTGGCTGTTCCTCACGCGCGACTGGGTCGAGGACTAGATGCGTTCGAGCTGACGCGCCACCGCGGCAAGGTCGGCGACGAGCTTCGGAAGCTCCGCGGCGCGCGTCTCGGGGTCGCGGATGATCGAGGATGGATGCACCGTTGCGGTGACGAGCGGTTCCATGTCGGTCTCGACGAGCTCGCCGCGGTGTTGCGTCACGCGGAAATCCCGTCCGAGCAGGGCTTGCGCGGCGGTGGCTCCGAGGCATACGACCACCCGGGGGCGGACGCGCGCGATCTCGGCCTCGAGCCACGGCTTGCACGCGGTGATCTCCGCCGCGTTCGGTTTCTTGTGGATGCGCCTCTTACCTCTCGGCACCCACTTGAAGTGCTTGACCACGTTGGTGATGTAGACCCGGCTCCGATCGATGCCGGCCTCGCCGAGCGCTTCGTCCAGCAGCTTGCCGGCGGGTCCGACGAAGGGTTTGCCGGCGAGGTCCTCACGGTCACCCGGTTGCTCGCCGACGAGCATGACCTCGGCGTGGCCGGGGCCCTCGCCGAAAACCGTCTGGGTCCCGCTCTTGTAGAGGTCACACGCGGTGCAGGCCCCCGCGATCTCCCTGAGGCGATCGAGATCGGCGTCGTCCGGGATGAGCTCCGCGGCGGTCGAGACGGTTGCGGCCATCGTCCATCGGTGTACCCACCGATGACGGCCGACGACCCGGGCGTGCGAATATCGGATCATGGCCGCGCCCCGATATCCCGCCCGCGTCAGCGGCGTGGCGGCGATGATCGTGCTCGCCCTCGCGAGCCCGGGGACGGCCACGCCGGTGGGCCCGTCGCAGACGACGTACCCCACCCCGGGGGTCGCTCCCTCGCGGTGCGAGAGGATCGAACGAGGCTATCGCTGTACCTACGGACCGATCGAGATCGGGGCGGGTAAGACGGTCGAGTTCATGAGCGGGATGGCCGCCCCCTCCGAAGCCGGCTACCTGACCTCGGCTCGCGCCACTCTGGTCGACGGCGAGGGCGAGGCCATCTCCCACGACGAGGTCCATCTCCACCATCTCGTTTTCCTCAACCCGAACGAGGAGGACCTGATGTGCGACGAGTACGACGGCGCGTTCCCTCCGTACGAGCGCTTCTTCGCGTCGGGCAAGGAGAGGACCCCGCTGCAGCTGCCGCCCGGCTACGGCTATCACTGGTCACCGGTAGCGCCCCAGCCGTACACGCAGTCGGCTCCGTACTGGGCACTGGTGGGCCACCTCGACGGGGTCGCGGGGCACGCCGACACCCACGTGCAGCTGACCGTGGGGTTCACGCCAGATGACCAGGCCTCAGGGATGGTGGGCATCACGCCCGTGTGGTTCGACGTTCGCAACTGCCGGTCGGCTCCGGTCTTCACCGTCGAGAAGGGAAGCGGGCGCAACGGCGTCTACCGCGAGACGACCCGCCAGGAGATGCCGCTCGGAGGCCGCTTCATCTTCATGGCGGGCCACCTGCACGACGGAGGGTTGTGGATCTCGCTGGACGATCGCACGAGCGGCGCCCACATCTTCAAGTCGCGGGCGACCTATGCCTCCTCGCATCACGGGTGGGACCTCGCCCGGATGGGCACGTTCGCATCACTTCCCGGCGTTGCCGTATCCGAGGGAGACATCCTTCGGTTGACCGCGGCGTACGACAGCAGCAGGCGGTGGAAGGACGTCATGGGGATCATGGTCGGAGCCCTCGTCCCCAAGCAGCCGAGTGGGTGAATCCGCGCTGCATGTGTGCCTCTATCACCCACTCGGCGGGGGCGGGGGGCGTCTCTAGGTGACCACGACCGGTGAGCTCGTCGTCGGTCCGGGATGGCTCGTCGACGATCTGTTGCGCGTCGAGCGACTGCTGAGGGAGACCGCGGGCCGCTCGGACCATCCGCTCGTGAGCGAGGCCTCGCTGCACCTGCTCGAGGCGGGTGGCAAGAGACTCCGCCCGGCGCTGGTCATGCTCGCCGCCCGCTCCGGCGAGCCCGGCCGACGCGAGAGCGATCTCGCGGCCGCGGCCGTAGAGCTGGTCCATCTCGCGACCCTCTATCACGACGACGTCATCGACGGCACCGAGACCCGGCGGGGCGTGCCGACCGCCCATGCGAAGTGGGGCGTCAACGTCGCGGTGCTGGCGGGAGACTACCTGTTCGCGTGCGGCTGTGCCCTGGGGGCGGAGGCCGGTGGGGAGGTGTCGGCGATACTCGCGGACGCGATCGCGGAGGTATGTGAAGGCGAGATCGTCGAGACCACCGTGCTCGGCGACCCGCATCGTCGGGTCGACGACTACCTGAGCGTGATCGAGCAGAAGACCGCCGCGCTCTTCCGGGGCTCGTGCGAGCTCGGCGCGGCGACCTCTGCCGCGGACGGATCGGCGCGCCGTGCCCTCGTGACCTACGGGCACAACCTGGGGCTGGCGTTCCAGGTGGTCGACGACCTGTTGGACCTGACCGGCGACCCGGCCGTCACCGGCAAGACGCCCGGGACCGATCTCAAGGAGGGGGTCTTCACCGCTCCCGTCCTGCTGGCATGCGAGCGCGAGCCCGAGCTCGCTCGCAAGCTGGAAGGCGGGACCCGGGACCTCGGCGAGATACTCCCGATCCTGCGCTCGACCGGGGCGCTCGACGATGCGCATGGTCTCGCCCGGGACTACGGTGCCGCGGCGCGCCGGGCTCTCGACGACCTACCCGAGGCCGACTGGACCGGTGTCCTTGGGACGATCGTCCAGGGCGTGCTCGCGCAGGCGGAGTGAGGGTCCGAGTAGTTGCCCCCACGCCCTACGATGTCCCGCGATGAACATCCGCAACCTGTCCTTCGTCGTCCAGGCAGACAAGCGCTTCGGGTTCGTCGATGTGACCGACGACCTCGTCAGGGCGATCAAGGATTCGGGCATCACGACCGGATTGTCGGTCGCGTTCTGTACCCACACCACGTGCACCCTCCTGCTCAACGAGTGGGAGGACGGGGTACTCGACGACCTCTGCGCCCGTCTGCACGAGCTGATCCCCGGCGACCACTACTACGCCCACGACGACCTCGAACGCAGGACGCAGAACGTCCAAACCAACGAACGTGAGAACGGCCAGGCGCACGTGATCCAGATGATCCTGGGCGGCGCCTCACATGCGATACCGGTCGAGGCGGGCGAGCCGGTGCTCGGTCGCTGGCAGCGTCTCTTCCTGCTGGAGCTCGACGAGCCCCACCCCCGACGGGTGACCCTTTCGGTACTGGGTAAGTAAACGGCTGCGTCCCCTCGGAGGCATGACGGCCTAGGGGGAGGGCATGAACGGTCTGCGGCGAAGTACGGGACCGGGGCCGCCCCGCCACGGAGGTTGGACATGCTGGGTTCGAGGGTGCTGCGCACCTTGAGACTGCCTGGATCGTTCCTCGTCGCCGCTCTGCTCGGGGCTGCCCTGGGGGCAGCTCCGGCCGCGCATGCCGCGCCCAACGGCTACGTGACGATGAGCGACGGCGTCTCCATCGCGATCAACATCCGGATGCCCGATGGGTTCGAGAAGGGGCGACGCTATCCGGCGATCTTCGAGATGTCGGGCTACGACGGCGGTTCGTCCGATGGCACTACCCCGGGGGACACCGTGGGCGAGGGCAGCCGGGGGCTCACGAAGATCTTCTACGACGACTACGTCACCGTGCACGCCTCGGTCCGAGGGACCGGTTGCTCTGGTGGCGAGTTCGATCTGTTCTCGTGGCGCTCGGCGCTCGACGGGCGCGAGGTGATCGAGTGGATGGCGCGCCAGCCATGGTCCAACGGGGACGTTGGGGTCTACGGGCACTCGTACGGCGGCATCACCGGGTTCATGGTCGCGGCCACGCGGCCAGCTCACCTGCGGGCGGTGTCCGTCTCGGGACTCATCGACGACCTGTATCGGGGCATCGCCGTGCCCGGTGGTGTCGGCAACTACGGTTTCCCGCTCGTTTGGACCGCTGGTATCAGGCCTCTGTACGACGTGGGCGGGGGCACGTATCCGGGGCTTGCGAACGGCGACGCGCAGTGCGCTGAGAACCTGTCGACGCGCAGCCGCACCGTTCTGAACGACCCCCTGCTTCAGGGGATGTCGGAGACCGACAACTCGTGGTTCCAGGCCCGCTCGTCGATCAACTACGCCGAGCTCATCGAGGTCCCGGTCCACATCACCGGCACCTATCAGGACGAGCAGACGGGCCCGCGCGGGTCCACGCACCTGTGGGAGGCGGTCCGCGGCGTACCCAAGCGCCTCTTGATCACGAACGGCGACCACGGCACGAGCACCGACCCCAAGGAGGTCTGGAAGGACCGCGTCGCATGGATGGATCGCTGGATCCGCGGGGTCGGCGAGACGTATCCGAGGTCGTCGGTGACGACGCTGCTGGAGATGCTCGAGAGCGAGAAGGCGAACGGGCGGATCGACACACGCACGTTCCCCCTCGAGACGACGCGGTGGACGAACTATTTCCTGCGGGAGGACGGCGGGCTTTCGACCGTGCGCCCGAGCGAGGAGGAAGGCTCGGACGACTACATCGCCGGCAGCCCGCGCCAGTCGTGGAACTACCAGGCGGGCCATAGCGAGGGAGCGCCGGTCACGACCGAGGCCGGTCCCGATGAGGTGACCTATGCAACGCGCCCGTTCGATCGTCTCACCGGGGTCGTGGGTCCCGCTACCGCGACCTTGTTCGTAGCCTCGACCGCGCCCGACGCCGAGCTGTTCGTGCAGGTGATCGACGAGGGGCCGGACGGCTCCCGCTACCACATCCAGCGCGGGCTGCTTCGGGCCAGCCATCGCGCGATCCTCGAAGGTCTCAGCGACCGGACGCGCGCCGGGCGGATCTACCGACCGTGGCGGCCCCACACCAACCCGACTCCCATCGCGCCGGGCGAGGTGTACCGCTACCTCGTGGAGATCTTCCCCTTCGGGCACGTCTTCCGTCCCGGGCACCGCCTCGTGGTGAAGATCCACTCGGCCCCGCTGGCCGACAGCTACTACGCCTACATCGGGAGGCGCTCGACCGGGATCAACACCGTGTTCCACGATGCCTCGCGGCCGTCACAACTCATGCTCCCGGTCGTCCCGTTGGACCGCGCTCGCCTCGGTCCCGCACCGCAGCCGTGCTCGCTCGAGGCCGTGCGGTGCGTCCCGTGAGCGCCTAGATCCGGCAGGTTGAGAGGCCCCGCTTCTCGAGGTATCGCTGGTGGTAGTCCTCGGCGAGATAGAAGGTGGACGCGGGCTCGATCTGCGTCACGATGGGGCGGGAGAACCTCCCGGATGACTCCAGCCGCTCCTTGGACGCGATCGCCGCCGCTTCCTGGGCGTCGTCGTGGAAGAAGATGGCCGAGCGGTACTGGGTCCCGACGTCCGGTCCCTGGCGATTGAGGGTCGTGGGGTCGTGGTTGGCCCAGAACACCTCGAGCAGGTCGTCGTAGCTCACGCGCTCCGGATCGAAGGTGACCTCGACCACCTCGGCGTGTCCGGTGCGGCCGGTGCAGACGTCCTTGTAGCTGGGGTTGTCGTACGTCCCCCCGCTGTAACCCACCGCGGTCGACCTCACGCCCTCGATCTGGCGGAACGCGGCTTCGACCCCCCAGAAGCACCCTGCGCCGAACGTCGCCTTCTGATCCATCGCCGTCCTCTCCCGATGTCTGTTGCGCAACTAGCTTTGCACGCGGGGAACCTGCGCAGGTCAACGCTCGGCCGCGGACCCGGTTAGCGTCACGGGTCGGAGCCCCTGCCGGCGAGAGGACACGATGACGCACGCCCCCGCGAGTGAGGCCGCGCCGACGTACGACGGCCTCGTCGTCGACCTCGACGGGGTGCTCTATCGGGGGGACACGGTGGTGCCCGGCGCGCCGGACGCGCTGGAGGCAGTGCGCGCTAC
>JBHENN010000130.1:0-12139 GCA_046262015.1 Actinomycetota bacterium
GTCCCTCTTCGTCGCGAGCCCCAGACCCTGGACCTGGTTCTGGATCTCGACCCGAAGGAAGCGCAGGAGCTCGGTTCGGTTCTGCCGGTTGCGCTCGAGGAGGTCGCGCACGAGCGATCCGGCCTGGTCGCGCCTGACCTCGCCGCCGCGCACGAGGTCCTTCGCTATCTGCTCGGCGCGGTTGCGCGTGAGCTCGGCCACCCCCGAGGTGAACAACGCCATACGCTTGAGTTCCTCTCTCACGTCGCTCCTCCCTAGGGTCCTGTGGGGCCGGTCCGAACCTATACTCCCGTGGTGCTGCACCTGATCCCGATCTCCGACGCCAATCCGACGCGCCGTTTCCCCTTCGTCACGATCGCGTTGATCGTCGTGAACATCGTGCTGTTCTTCCAGGAGCCGGGCCTTGGCAGCGGGCGCGGGGCCACCGTCTACTTCTACAACCACGCCCCGGTCCCATGCCAGCTGGTCGATGAGTGCCCGGCGGGACTGTTGCCCGGCCCCGAGAGCGTCAGCCTCGTCGCTTTCCTCGCCTCTCTTCTGTTCTCGACCTTCTTGCACGCGGGCTTCCTGCACATCGCCGGGAACATGCTGTTCCTGTGGATCTTCGGCAACAACATCGAGGACCACCTGGGCCGGGTGAAGTACCTCGCGTTCTACCTCCTCGGCGGCCTCGTCGCCGGCCTCGCCCACGTCCTGTGGTCGTTGCGGGACATCGGCGGGGCGACCAGCGCGCTGAACGAGTGCATCGCGAGCGCGGCCCAATGCTCTCCCCCGTCGGCGTTCGTCCCCGCCGTCGGAGCCTCGGGCGCGGTCGCAGCCGTGATGGGGGCCTATCTGTGGCTGTTCCCAAGGGCGCGCGTGAACGTCCTCGTCCCGATCTTCATCCTGTGGACGGTCGTGCAGATGTCGGCGTGGGCGGTGCTGGGGTTGTGGTTCGTCTTCCAGTTCCTGACCGCCGCCCAGGAGCTGTCGGGCGCGGTCGAGGTCGCGTGGATGGCGCACGTCGGTGGCTTCATCTTCGGACTGGTCGCGATCCTCTTGTTGGGTGGGCGTCCCGATCCACCCGTGCCCGTGTGGCAGCCCGACCGCCGCTACTGAACCGCGCGTCCGTCGGTCCCACGCGCCACACGCTTATCATCCGCCCTTCATGCCCGAGCTCCGAGCCTTCCGAGGCCTGCGGTACGCGGCCCGCGCCGACCTCGACCGTCTCGTCTGCCCGCCCTACGACGTCGTGTCCGCCGAGCAGCGCGAGCGCCTCTACGAGCGCCACCCTCACAACGCGCTCCATCTCGAGCTCGCGCGCGGCGAAGGTCCCGCTCGTCACGCGGCGGCGGGGCGTGCGTTCGACGAGTGGGTCGCTAAAGGGGTGCTGCTCCGCGACGACGAGCCCTGCCTCTACGTCTACCGGCAGGACCTCTCGGCTCCCGACGGCGGTCGCCGGCGTGTGGCCGGCGTGATGGGTGCGCTCGAGCTGGAGGAGCTCGGCGCGACCTCAGGGGTGCTGCCGCACGAGCGGACCATGCCCGGCCCCAAAAAGGACCGTCTCGCGCTGATGCGGGCGCTGCCGGCGAACGTCTCGCCGATCTACGCGATCTACCGCGGCGGCGGGGGCCTCGGGCCCTACTTCGACTCGCTCGCGGAGAGGCCGCCCGACGCCCGGTTCACCGACGACGACGGGACCCTGCAGCGCTTGTGGGTCGTGCGGTCTCCGGCCGAGATCGAGCTGCTGCGGGGCGCCGTCGGTCCGGGACCTCTGGTGATCGCGGACGGCCACCATCGCTACGAGACCGCGCTCGCGTACCGCGCCGAGCACCCGGACGAGGACGGAGCGGCGGCGATCATGTGCTTCTGCGTGGACGCCGATGCCGAGGGGCTGGTCGTCCTCCCCTACAACCGGGTCCTCAGGACCTCCGCCGCCCCGGAGCTGGCCGAGCGGCTCCGGGTGCGGTTCGGCGCTCGCCAGATCGCGCTCGACGAGGGTCCCTCGTTCCTTGCGGGTGCCGCGGCTCACCCCTTCGTGTTCGTCCTGCCCGACGAGACCCTCGCCGTCGAGGTCGGCGACGCGGCGGTGGACCACCGGCTCAGAGGGCGCGCCGCGGCGTGGCGCGCCCTCGACGTCGTCGTGCTCCACGAGGCCGTCCTTGCCGATGTGCTGCCCGAGGGGATCGACGACCTCGGTTTCTCCCGGGATCCGGGCGAGGTCGTTCGTCTGGTGCGCGACGAGGGTTGGAGCGCCGGGGTCCTGCTACGCGCCCTGCACCCGGCTGAGGTCGTGGACGTCGCCCGCTCCGGCGAGCGGATGCCTCAGAAGGCGAGCTACTTCTGGCCCAAGGCCGTCACCGGGCTGGTGTTCCGGCCGACGCGCTGACGGGGGCGGTGGGCGTCTCGAGCGGGCGGGGAGGATCGCACACGCGGCATGCGACCAGTCCTTCGGCCTCGGCTTGCTGCACGGGGATCCGAGCCAGGCCCTCCTTGCCCTGGAGGATCTTGCACCCGGGCAGGTGGTAGGCGGTGGCGCCGGCGACGACCTGCTCGGCCGGGCCGGAGCCATTGGAGGAGAACTGGAGGCTCGATAGGTTGCGGCCGAGCAGCTGGGCGACCCGGTCGAACGTCTCGCTGAGGACCTGGCGCTCGGCGCGCAGCGTGGCCAGCAGCAGGAACGTGGCCCCGGCAACGATGAGGCCGAGCCCACCGAGACCGCCGGACAGCAGGTAGGGGAACTGGGCCGGCTCGAAGTTCTTGCTGGCGGCGCCGTTCCAGGCGAGCCCGATGAGGACGAAGCCCGAGGTGATGAAGGTGAGACCGAGGAGCCTGCCGAGGCGCACCCGGCGGTCGGAGTCTCCCCAGGCGGACGCCCACAGTGCTCGGAGACGCTTCACTCGTCCCAGGGTAGCAAACCGGGCTCGCAGAGCGTTACCTAGGTCGGTCCCGGTGCTACGCTCGTCCGGCCTGAAGGAGCCGCCGCAGGCGGGTCGAATCCTTCTTTGAAGGCGTCCTGAGCCACCGACGACTTGGGGGTCAACACGATGAGAGCGTGTCACCGGGCGGCCGGCGTGATCGTGCTCGCTGTGGTCGCCGCGGGGGCGCTCGTGCCGCTCGCACCTCCCGCCGGCGCCGCCGCGACCGAGCCCGCGATCTACGCGCACGCGTGGTACTGGGAGAACCAGCAGAACGAGACCGTCGAGACCCCTGCCGGTCCGGTCCTGGTGGAGGTCCCCAATCCCTTCTGCCCGCAGGCGCCCGGCGCGCTGGGAGGTGCCGACGACGTCTGTGCCCGCGCCCGTCTCCCGGTCGAGGTCATCCGCGGCGACTACGAGACGCCCGACAAGCTGTCGGCCGTCACCTTCGATCTCAGCACGGTGCCGCCGGGGTCGACGGTCACCGACTTCACCGTCACGTTCCTGGAGGCCGAGTCGGGTTGCTATGGGTCGGCCGACGCCAGCAGTGGGCAGCGGTGCGAGCAGACCGACGCCCGCGACGCGGCCGGTCACGTCCTCCAGGCCTGTCTGGTCACCGAGCAGTTCGGCGAAGGCGACGCTCGTCCCTACAAGGAGCTTCCGAAGTTCACCTGCAGTGACTCGGACCCCGTGGCCACGCGGAAAGAGATCAAGAACGACGCCAAGACCGATCCCGAGGACACCGATCCCGACCATCAGTGGACGTTCAACCTGACCGCCTTCGGCCAGGAGTGGCTCGAGACCGGGACCTTCGACACCTCCATCCTGATCCACCCCCGTCCCGGCAAGGACGGCGAGCCCGACGAGCCGGCAGATAGCTGGAGGGTCGTGCTGGCCGGCCCCCGGTTCCCCAAGGGCATCGCGGCCAACCTCGAGTTCGCTCCGCCTCCCGACGACTTCGTCCCTCCGCCCGGCGGAGGCACCTCCGGCGGTTCGACGGGCAGCGTAGGCGGATTCAGCTCCGGCGGAACGACCGGCGCCACGAGCTTCGGCGGCGCCACCGGGGGCACCGGCGGGAGCGCGGTAGGGGGAACCACGCCGACCGGGGTCGCGCCGTCTCCAGGCGCGCCGGAGACCTCCCCCGTCGCCGGGGCCGCTCCCGAGGTGCAGGCGATGCCGGGCTACGTGTGGCTCGCCATCCTGGCCGGCGTGATGGCGTTCTCGCTCGTTCGCAGGTTCGTCCTCGACCCCGCGATGGGTCACCGCCCCGACGGCGTCCTCGCCCAGATCCACCGGCTGAACGCCGAGCGCCGTGGTTCGCCCAAGGCACCATCGGGCGCCGCCGAGGACGGCCCGCTGGCCGCGCTGCGCACCGGGGTCGCGACCCTCGCCCGGTCGCTGCAACCCCTCGCCACCAGGGCCACCGAGCTGGCCCGCAAGGTTCCGTTCCCACGAAGGAGATAACGACATCATGATGCGTCCGCACCGGCGCGCGGCTTCGGCCGCGCTGTTGCTCGTGATGCTGCTCGTCGCCGCCGCGTGCGGCCAGAAGCCGGGCGTCGGGGGTCAGATCACCCCGCTGGCGGGCGGGGGTTTGCTGGGCGCGTCCCCTCCCCCGGAGGGCGCGGTGGGCATCAACGAGCAGGGCCAGTACGTCGATGCCGAGGGCAACGTGCTCGGACCCGCCGGCGCGTCGTCCTTGGGGACCGGCGGCAGCGCCGGGACCACGGGGGGCACCACCGGGACGACCGGCGGCGAGGGCGGTTCCGGTCTGGGAGGCGGAGCCACGGGAGGCGGCGCGAGCGAGCCTTCCGGCGGCAACGCCGCCGGGGTCACGGCCGACAAGATCGTGATCGGGGTCCACGCGCCCCTCACCGGCGCGGTTCCGGTGCCTTCGGACTCGGTGGACAAGGGCAAGGACCTCTACTACCGGTGGCTCCACGAGGAGAAGGACCTCACGATCAACGGGCGGGAGGTCGAGGTCATCATCAAGAACGACCAGTACAACCCTTCCACCGCGGTGTCTGTGTGCAAAGAGATGGTCGAGAAGGACGATGTGTTCATGTTGTCGGGCGTGGGCGGCACCGACCAGATCGCCGCGTGCGCACGCTACGCCGAAGGAGCGGGCGTGCCGTACGTGGCGGCCGGCGTCACCGAGCAAGGTATCAGCGGATACCGCTCCTTCTTCGGGATCTCCATGACCTACCCGGAGCAGGGCCCTCTGCTCGCCGACTACATGTTGAACAAGCTTGGCGCCCGGAGCGAGAAGAACGGGATGCTGATGTTCGACAGCGCCAGCTTCAACGATGCCCACGACATCTTCAAGAGCGCGTTCACCAGCAAGGGTGGCAAGATCGACTACGACCGGCGGGTGAGCAAGGGGGCCGGGGCGCCGGACGCCAACACGCGCGTCCAGGAGATGAACCTGGCCGGCATCGAGAACGTCTACGTCCTGACGTCACCGGTCTATTTCGCTGCGCTGCTCAAGGCCGCGAACGCACAGGGCTATCACCCGCAGTGGGTGGGGGTCGGCATCAGCATGACCTTCGACACGGTGGTGGTCACGGCGTGCGGCGACGGTCCGGCGATCGACGGGGCGAAGTTCTTCTCCCCGTTCCCCGCGTTCATCGACTCGAACAAGTTCGACCCCGATTTCCAGGCCGCGGTTCGCAAGTTCTATCCGCAGAAGTGCGGAACGTCGGGCTGCGGGGACGACTTCATGTTCCTCCCGTGGTGGTTGACGAAGGTCTTCGCCCAGACGCTCGAGCTGCCCGGGAAGGCGCTGACGCGCGAACGCTTCGTCTACCTCACCGAGCGCGCTCGCGGTCTGCAGAACAAGATCGGGCCGACGCTGAACTTCAGTCCGACGGATCACTTCGGCGCGAGCCAGGTCCACGTGAACGAAGCCAGGTGCTCCGACCGCCGGTGGCACACGATCCAGTCGTTCGCCAGCGACTTCTGATCCGGCCGCGGCGCGCGGGCATGCGGTAGCTTTCAGCCTCCATGCGTACCGGAGTGGTGATAGGCGCGCTCGTCGCGATCGTGGCCGTCATCCTGCTTGCCGGAGCCGGAGACGACACCGGCCCCGCGCCGTACGTGGTCATCGGGATCGCCGCCGGCGCAACCTACGGACTGATCGCTCTGGGGCTGGTCCTGGTGTACAAGGGGACACGCGTCTTCAACTTCGCCGCCGGTGAGTTCGGGACGATCGCCGCGTTCATCGTCTTCGTCCTGATCGAGCAGAAGCTGAGGCTCGGGCCGCTCCACAGCGACGCCCACGTCCCCTACGGGCTCGCGGTGCTGATAGCGATCGGGGCCGTGGTGCTGCTCGGTCTGGCAATGGAACGCGTCATCGTCCGGCCGCTGCTCAACGCGCCTCGCATCACCCTGTTGGTGGCGACGATCGCTTTCACTCTGCTGGCGGTGGGCATAGAGCTGCTTCTGTTCCTGCCGGAAGCGAAGAACCTGGCGCCGGCCGTGCCGACGCTCGGAGCCGACGGTGTCCCGCAGGGTCCGACGTTCTTCCAGTACATCGTCAGGCCGCAGGAGGTGGTGATCCTCGGCGTGCTGCTCGCGCTCGCGGTGGTGCTCGGCTACTTCTTCTCCAAGACAGACCTCGGGCTGGCGGTGCTGGCCACGTCGCAGGACGCGTTCGCCACACAGGTAGTCGGGATCGGAGTCGAGCGCATGTCCCGCTTCATCTGGGGAGCTGCGGCGTTCCTCGGCGCGCTCGCGGGGATCCTGTACATCCCTACCGCAGCCGCCCTGGCTCCGGGCGTGATGACGTCCGGAGTGCTGATCCCGTCGTTCACGGCAGCCGTGATCGGCGGCATGACCAGCCTGCCCGGGGCGTTCGTTGGCGGCGCGGTCGTCGGGCTGATCCAGTCGTTGTCTACGTGGGCGTCGGGCCACTACTTCGTGGGGACCAAATTGATCCAGGAGATCGTCCCGGGCTCGTCGGATGTCGCGATAGTCGCGGTCCTGCTCATCGTGCTGCTGGCCCGACCTCAAGGTCTCCTCGGGAGGGAGGCATGACCGCCACCGCAACGGAGGTGCTCGACGCCCGCGGCGACGCCGGCGAGGCGGTCTGGCACCCGGATGCCAAAGGCTGGGCGGCGCGACTGGGCGTGCTGGTCGTGGTGCTGGGCGGGATCCTGTACGTGACCGCGGCCGTCCCCGGGTATTGGGCCGATCGCATCTCGCTGGCGGCCATCTACGTGATCATCGGGTTGTCGCTGAACGTGGTGCTGGGCTATCTCGGTCAGGTCTCACTAGGGCACCACGCATTCGTCGGCATCGCCGCGTTCGTGGCCGCCCATTACGTGACCAGGACGGCCGGATGCGTGGAGGGAGATTGCTCGGTGGGTTCCTTCGGCGTCGCGATGGCGCTGGCCGGGGCCAGCGGCGCCGTCGCCGCGGGCCTCCTCGGGTTGGTGGCGCTGCGCATCCGGGGTCTCTACCTCGCGTTGATCACCCTCGCGTACGGATTCATGGCGGAGCGGTCGCTCTTCGAGATCTCGTTCCTCACCAACTCGGGCGCCGGCCAGCCGGCGCCTCGGCCCAACGGGTTCACCGGAGACAACGCGTTCGCGTTCCTGTGCTTCGTCTTCGTGGTCGCGGTCGTGTTCGTGGACTGGCGTCTGCTCCGCTCCAAGGTGGGCCGGGCGATCCTGTCCCTGAAGCACTCCGAACCGGTCGCGGCGTCATACGGGATCAACGTCACCGGGTACAAGACCTTCGCGTTCGTGCTGTCGGGTGTGTTCGCCGGGGTCGGCGGAGGCTTGTTCGCGTTCTGGACCACGAACGTCGTCTCCAACCTGTTCCAGTTCCAGTTCGCCCTGTTGTGGGTCCTGATGGTGGTCGTCGGGGGTCTCGGCAACCGTACCGGGGTGATCATCGGCTCGGCCTTCTTCGCCCTCTTTCCGTTCCTGTTCGAGGCGATCCCCGGGGTCGAGCACTTCCTCCTCGAGCTCGGACGGAGCGCCGGCAACTTCACGATCGTGATCGGCTCGCTGCTCGCACTCGTGACGGTCGTGAAGTACCCAGGGGGCATCGCCGAGCAGCTGAGCCCGGTGATGCGCTGGCTCCGCGGCGAGCGGTTCGTGCTGGATCCTCACGGCCGGCCACCGAAGCCGCATGGCCGGCGGCGTATCAGGGCCCTGCTCGGTCGGTCCCGTGATCGGGGCGCCGAACCGGCGCAGGCGACGGCCCCGGTCGAGTCGGAGGAGCTCCTGGACCCCGCCGCGCCCGCGCGCGAGGCTCCTGTGACCCAGCAGATCCCCTCGGCGCCCACCGAAGGCAAGCCCTGATGGGCGCGGTCCTGGAGGTACGCGACACCGGCATCCGGTTCGGCGGCCTGGTCGCGCTCGACGACGTCAACCTCGACGTCCCCGAATGGGAGATCGTCGGGTTGATCGGACCCAACGGCGCCGGCAAGACCACGCTCTTCAACTGCATCATGGGTCTGTACGCGCCCAACAGCGGCACGATCACCTATCGGGGACGGCCGATCTCGCTGCTGCCTACACATCGCCGCGTCGCGCTCGGCATCGGCAGGACGTGGCAGAACATCGGTCTCGTGCGCGGGCTGACCGTGCTGGAGAACTGCATGGTGGCGCAGCACCCGCGCATCCGCTATGGAGCCCTCGGGGCCATCCTCGGCGCGCCGGGGTCGTTCGCGGAGGAACGCCGGCTGCGCGCCAACGCGCTGGAGGTGCTGGACTTTCTGGAGCTCACGCACCTGGCGGACTCGCAGCTCGACGGACTGCCGTACGGGACGTTGAAGCTGATCGAGATAGGAACGGTGCTGGCCACCGACCCCGATCTGCTGCTGCTCGACGAACCGTCGTCGGGGATGGGACCGGACGAGGCGCACGCGCTCGGCGAACGACTACTCAAGCTCCGCCAGACGCTCAACCTCACCGTCCTGATGATCGAGCATCACGTGCCGCTCGTGGTGGGGGTGTGCGACTACGTGTACGTGCTCAACTTCGGCAAGATCCTGACCCAGGGCAAGCCCGACGAGGTCAAGCGCCATCCGGAGGTCATCGCCGCCTACCTCGGGGGCGAGGCCGAAGGGGCGGCCATGTCCGAGGTCGAAGGAGCGGCCGATGGCGCTGCTTGAGGTCCGCGACCTGCGCGTCGGCTACGGCAGCCTTCCCGTGCTCGGCGGTATCTCTTTCGACGTCGAGGAGGGCGAGACCGCGGTGCTCCTGGGGTTGAACGGAGCGGGTAAGACCACCACCGTCCTGACGCTGGCGGGTCTCCTCAAGCCGTGGAGCGGCTCGGTCACCTTCAACGGCTCCCAGGTCACCGGCACCGACCCGCGCAAGCTGGTGAGCGCCGGCGTCGTGCTGGTCCCGGAAGGCCGACACGTCTTCCCGCAGCTCACGGTCGCGCAGAACCTCCGCCTCGGCGCGTGGCCGTACCGCAAGGACAAGAAGGGGACGCGCACGCGGGTCGAGCAGGCGGTCGACTACTTCCCCCGGCTGAGAGAGCGCTGGGGCCAGCTCGCCGGCACGCTCTCGGGAGGCGAGCAGCAGATGCTCGCGATCGCCCGCGGTCTCATGGGCCGTCCCAAGCTGCTGCTGATCGACGAGTCCTCGCTGGGGCTGTCGCCCAAGCTGACGCTCACCGTGTTCGACGTCGTCAAACGGATCAACCAGGACGGCACGACGGTCCTGATGGTCGAGCAGAACGCGGGCGTGCTCGCGCTGGCCGACCGCGCCTTCGTGATGGAGAAGGGCACTTTGATCTACGAGGGCTCGGCGGCCGAGGGCATCGACGAGGCGGCGATCCGGCGCGCCTACCTGGGGGTCTGAGCCGGCCGTCCGCCGCCGCTGTCGCGCGAAGTGCCCGTCGGCTACGGCGGATCGAGCCCGAGCGCGCGCCAGGCCTCGGCCTCGGTCAGGTCGAGGACCATCCGCGGCGCGCCGGCGAGGTCGTCGGCTGCATCGAGGGCTTCGGCCACCTTGGCTCGGGTCGGGCTCCTTCTCCCGAGCGCGCGCCGCCCCCGCTCCATCACCACGACGTGCTCGAGCCCGGCCTCCCCGAGGCTACGCGCCGCGGCCGTGCCGTCCCTGCGCCCGCCGGCGTGCACCACGACGCGCACGTCCAACCGTCCGGTGGTTGCCGCATCTTGGATCGCGGCGAGCGCGACCTCGTGCGCGACGGGGAGCGTTCCTCCGAGGACGATCGTCCGCACGCCCTGCGCGGCTCGCTCGATCAGGTCGGCATCGTCGGCGTGTCCGGTCGCGACGTGAGCGCCGTGCGTGCGCCACATTGCGGCCCGGGTGGGATCGTCTTCGAGCACCCGCACCTCGTCGCCCTGACCTAGAAGCCTCTCGACGACGATCTCCCCAAGCTCCCAATCGAGCCCGATCAGCAGGACGCTCACGCGCGGATCCTGATAGCTGCGGGCACCATAGAGAAGCGCGCCGACGTTGCCGGCTCTAGGGGCTCGCCGTCGACGTGGCGTGGGAACGGACGATCGCCCTCGATCTCGAAGCTCGTCAGGTCGGTGCGGTAGAACGCGTCCGCGTGGTGGATGAGGTCTCCCGAGACCGCAACCCGCCAGAAATAGAAGGGCAGGGCCTCGACCCGCATCGTCGTGAGCGCGAAGACGTCGAGCCCCGCGTCGAGCCGCACGTCGGGCGCGATGTTGACCGGACGCCCCGCCAGGTACGCGTACGGCCCGGAGTTGCACGCGATCGCCATGGCGACGCGGGTCTCGCCGAACGGCCCTCGCAGGGTCATCGTGGCGCTGCGGTGGCGGTACGTGGTGGCCAGCACGCGCAGCGCGCTCCAGTAGAAGAAGAGCTCGCCGAACCTGCGCTTCGAGCGGATGTCGCGGTCCACGAGGGCGGCCGCTTCGGCGTCGAAACCGCATCCCGCAGCGAAGGTGAAGTAGCGGTCGTCCATCAAGCCGAGAGGCACCCAGCGAGGTGGTCTCCCGAGCGCGGCGACGAGGTGCTCGGTCGCCTCCAGCGGATCGAGGGGGATCCCCAGGGACCGGGCGAACACGTTCATGGTGCCGCCGGGCACGATGCCTACCGTCGCGGCGGAGCCTGCGACGCCGTTCACGACTTCGTTGACGTGTCCGTCTCCGCCGAAGGCGATGATCAGCGAGACCCCGTCCTCGACCGCCGCCGCGGCCAGCTCCGTGCCGGTGTCGCGTGCCGTCGTGAACAGGGTTCTCAGGTCGAACCTCGTCGCGAGCGCGGCTACCACGTCGGCACGCTCCTTGTGGGCGAGCCGGCCGGCGTTAGGGTTGACGATCAGCACCGCCGCCGGCCGCGATGTCGGAGACATCGGGCCACGCTACCTCCGGGAGATCGGCTTGGACGAGCCGCTGATCATCGACACGCACATGCACGGCCACCCCGAGCTGACCGGCGCGTTCGTGATCGCCGGCGAGAAGACCGCTCTGGTCGAGACCGGGCCGAGATCGACCGTCGAGCACGTCCTGAGCGGCCTGGAGGCCCACGGTGTGGACTCGCTCGATCTGATCGTCGTGACCCACATCCACCTCGACCACGCCGGAGCGGCGGGCACCCTCGCGGCGCGCTTCCCCGGCGCGACCGTGTGCGTGCACCCGGTCGGCGCGCCGCACCTGGTCGATCCCAGCAAGCTGTGGTCGAGCGCCGCGCGCATCTACGGTGCCGACGAGATGGAGGCGTTGTGGGGGGGCATCGACCCGCTCCCCTCAGAACGCCTGCGCGTCGTGGAGGACGGCGACGTGATCGACCTCGGCGGCCGGTCCCTCACCGCGTACGCGACCCCGGGGCACGCCGGTCACCATCACGTGTATCTCGACGATCGCACCGGCATCCTGTTCGCCGGGGACGCGCTCGGGGTGAGACTTCCCGGCGTGCCGGGCATCCGCCCTACGACTCCCCCTCCCGAGTTCGACCTCGAGCTTGCCCTCACCTCGATCGAGCGCGTGCGCGGTCTCCAGCCGCACGCACTGTGGTTCACGCACTACGGACCGACGCAGAGCTCGGTCGACGAGGTGTGTGCCGAGGCGAGCGCTGTGCTCCGCCGGTGGGCGGGATGGGTCGAGGAGGCCCGGCGCGCCGACCGCGATCTCGAGGGAGTGACCGCGTTCGTTCGGGCCCGCGCCCGCGCCTGGGCCTCGGCCGATCCCGCCGTCGAAGAGCGGTTGGAGAGCGCGTCGTCCTACCGGATGAACGCGTCCGGCTACATGCGCTACTTCGACAAACGCTCTCGCGCGACCGCCGGCT
>JBHENN010000131.1:0-11427 GCA_046262015.1 Actinomycetota bacterium
TGGGAGGCAGCCTCATCGGAGGCCGACGTCCTCCTCGCCGGTTCCCTGGTCACGTTCGACGAGCTGGGATCCGTCACGGAGCTCGCCGTCGCGCGCGCTCTCGTGGAGCGATCGGCGTCACGCGCGTCCTGAGTAAGAATAAGCCTGGACAACCCGGAGCCTGCCTAGCGGGAACGCGACGGGGACCGGCCCGCGGTGGACCGGCCCCTGCAGAGATGCCGGACGAGCCGGCGCGCCTGCTACTCCGAGAGCTGCTTGGTGCCGTTGCCGCCGAGTGCCTAGGGCTCAAGTTCCTCTCGGGCGCGCTCCAGGACCCGCTGCTCGTACTCCTCCGACAGGGGCTCGCCGCCCTTGCCGTGGCGCAGGCAGTGGGCGAGCTCGTGCGCCAGGATGGACGCCCAGAACTGGCGCCACGTCGGGGGCGGGTCGGGCATGAGACCCCGCTCGTGGTAGCTGTCCCACCGGGCGAGGTCGTCGGCCATCGCCGTGGGGAAGAACATGATGTCGCAGAACCCTCCCGAGCCGCGTTCGTCCACGAGCCCGGTCAGGCAGGCATCGGCGAGGTGGCCGTCCTCGGGCACGTTCGTCCGCCCGAGCCGGGAGCCGATCTGCACGACGAAGAGGTGATCGGTCAGGTCGTCCCAGAACCCCAACGCCTTGAGGTCCGCCACCGCGCGCCGGGCATCCGCCCTGCTCTCCCCCAGCGCGATGTTGTCCACGAACGCGCCGCGGGGCTGGGTGGGGCGGCGCTCGGCCGGTTCCGAGGCCGACGGCGAGGCGGACCGGCGCGCCGTCGGGTCCGAGGTTCCGCCGGAAGCACACGCCCCCGCCAGGAGTAGCGCGGCGAGGAACCCCGACAGCGTTCTCATCGCGCCAGCTTCCCACCTCGCGACGGCAACGCGCGCCGCCGCGCGTCACACAGCAGCCGCGGCGGTCCCCGCCCGGAACATGAGCCGGTCCTGCTCGGCGTCCGCGTCGACCTCGATCGTGTCCCCGTCGCGGAAGCTGCCGTCGAGCAACCGCAGCGCGAGCTCGTTCTCGATCTCTCGCTGGATCAGCCGCTTGAGCGGGCGCGCTCCGTACGAGGGCTCGTAGCCCTTCGCCGCGAGGTAGCGCTCGGCCGCCTCGGTGACGGTGAGCGAGATATCTCGCCGCGCCAGACGTGCGGTGAGCCGCCGGAGCTGGATGTCGACGATGCGCGTGAGGTGCTCGGGACCGAGGCGGTGGAACACGATCACCTCGTCGACCCGGTTGAGGAACTCCGGTTTGAAATGCTGGCGCACCGAGTCCATCACCTTCTCGCGCATCGAGGCCTCGGTCTCACTCGTCGCGAGCAACCACTGGGAGCCGAGGTTCGAGGTCATGATGACGACCGTGTTCTTGAAGTCGACCACACGTCCCTGCGAATCGGTCAGGCGACCGTCTTCGAGGATCTGAAGCAGGATGTTGAAGACGTCGGGATGCGCTTTCTCGATCTCGTCCAGCAGGATGACCGAGTACGGCCGGCGGCGCACCGCTTCGGTGAGCTGGCCGCCCTCGTCGTAGCCGACGTACCCGGGCGGAGCGCCGACGAGACGGCTGACCGCATGGCGCTCCTGGTACTCGCTCATGTCGATGCGAACCATGGCCCGCTCGTCGTCGAACATGAAGTCGGCCAGTGCGCGCGCCAGCTCGGTCTTCCCGACCCCCGTCGGCCCGAGGAAGATGAACGAGCCGATCGGCCGGTCGGGGTCGGATAGGCCCGAGCGCGCGCGGCGGATCGCGTTCGAGACCGCCGCTACGGCCTCGGCCTGACCGACGACACGCTCGTGAAGTCCCTCCTCCATCCGGATCAGCTTGTGGACCTCGCCCTCCATCAGGCGGGCGACGGGAACCCCGGTCCAGCGGGACACCACCTCCGCGATGTCCTCTTCGTCGACCTCCTCCTTGAGGAACCTGCGCTCCTGCTGGAGCTCGTCCAGCGCGGAGCGCGCTGCCTCCAGCTCCCGCTCGAGCTCGACGAGCTTGCCGTAGCGCAGCTCGGCCGCGCGCGCGAGGTCGCCGTCGCGCTCAGCCCGCTCCGCGTGGCCTCTCAGATCCTCGATCTGAGCCTTCATCGAGCGCAGCCGCTCGATCGCCTGCTTCTCTTGCTCCCAGTGCGCCTTCATCCCGTCCATCTCCTCGTGGAGCCCGGCGAGCTCCCTCTCGATGTCGGCGAGGCGCTCCTTGGACGCGGCGTCGGTCTCCTTGCCGAGCGCAGCCTTCTCGATCTCGAGCTGCTTGGCGCGCCGGTCAAGGACGTCGATCTCGGTAGGCATCGAGTCGATCTCGATACGGAGGCGGGACGCCGCTTCATCGACGAGGTCGATCGCCTTGTCGGGGAGGAACCGCGCCGCCACGTAGCGATCCGACAGGACCGCAGCAGCCACCAGCGCGGCATCCTGGATACGGACCCCGTGATGGACCTCGTAACGCTCCTTGAGCCCTCGCAGGATGCCGATCGTGTCGGGCACCGACGGCTCCCCCACCACGACCGGTTGGAACCTGCGTTCCAACGCGGCGTCCTTCTCGACGTGCTTGCGGTACTCGTCGAGTGTCGTCGCTCCCACCATGCGCAGCTCGCCGCGTGCCAACATGGGCTTGATCATGTTGCCCGCGTCCATCGCGCCCTCGGCCGCGCCCGCGCCGACCACCGTGTGGAGCTCGTCGAGGAAGGTGATGATCTCGCCTTCGGACGCGGCGATCTCCTGCAGGACCGCCTTGAGGCGTTCCTCGAACTCACCCCGGTACTTCGAGCCGGCGATCATCGAACCAAGGTCGAGTGCCACGAGGCGCTTTTTCTTCAGCGATTCGGGGACGTCGCCCGCGACTATCCGGTTGGCGAGACCCTCCACTATCGCCGTCTTGCCGACGCCGGGCTCGCCGATCAGGACAGGGTTGTTCTTCGTGCGTCGGGAGAGGACCTGGATGACGCGCCGGATCTCCTCATCGCGCCCGATGACCGGGTCGAGCTTGCCGCGGCGCGCCGCCTCGGTCAGGTCGCGCCCGAAGCGCTCGAGGGACTGGTACTTGTCTTCGGGGGTCTGATCGGTCACTCGCTGGGTGCCGCGGACCTCCTTGAGAGCCTGCAGCAGCCGGTCGCGATCCACGCCCGCCGTCGCGAGCACCCCGGCGACCTCGTCGCGCCCGTCGACGAGCGCGAGCAACAGATGCTCGGTGGACACGTACGCATCGTCCATCGCGTCCGCCTCGCCGAACGCTTCCTCGAGCAGGGATCGCAGCCCGGCCGAGAGGTAGATCTCGGTCTGGCCGAAGACCTTGGGCGTGCGGTCCAGGATCGGATCGAGCTCGTCTCTCACGCTGCGCGGCGACGTGCCCAGCTTCTGCAGGAGCGGATAGATGACGCCTTCCGGCTCGTCCAGGAGCGCGGCCAGCAGGTGGGCTCGCTCGATCTGCTGGTGGTTCAGCTCGGTCGCCAGGCGCTGCGCCGCGGCCAGGGCCTCCTGCGACCTGAGCGTGAGCTTGTTCAGGTCCATGTCTCTTACCTCTCGCTATCTCGTGTCTTCGCCTGTCGGGGCGGAGCGGTCGCGGCCGCCGACCGGAGGAGCCACGAACGTGCGCCGGGCGCTGGCCCGGTCGACGACATCGGACTTCATGGCCCGGCGGACGCGCCGGACGTCTCTCAGCGGGACGAGCGACGCGTTCGAGCGCGCGTCGAGAGCCTCTTGCAGGCGGGCTTGCATCCGCTCGACCTCGCCCAGGACCCGTTCCTGCTGGGCCCGGGCGCGGGCGACCTCACGTTCAAGCTCCATGATGCGCATCACGCCGGCCAGGTTCACCCCCTCTTGGGTCAGCTCCTGGATCCGTCGCAGGAGCGCGATGTCGCGCTCCGAATAGCGGCGGGTGTTGCCCTCGGTGCGTTGTGGGTTGAGCAGCCCTTTGCGCTCGTACACCCGCAGGGTCTGCGGGTGCATGCCCGCGAGCTCGGCAGCCACCGAGATGATGTAGATCGCTTGCTCGTCGGTGCGGGGTTCCATCGTGACCACTCCCTCAGGAAGCCTGCCGGTCGGGGGATGTCGCGTTGAGGTGCTCGTCGAGGTGGGCGCGTGGGTCGCCGCGGTGGACCTCGGCGAACTGTTCGAGCAACTCGCGCTCGCGCCGCGACAGCTTCTGGGGAACCTCGACCTCGACCTTCACGTAGAGATCGCCGCGTCCTCCCTTGGGACGCGGTCCTCCCCGGCCCTTGACCCGCAGGGTCTTCCCCGTCCTCGTGCCGGGAGGGATCTTGACGACTACCGGCTCCTCGAGCGTGGGGACCTCGAGATGCGCGCCCAACGCGGCCTCGGTGAAGGTGACCGGCAGGGTCAGGGAGAGATCGCCGTTGGGACCGCGCGTGAAGATCGGGTGGGGCTCGACGGAGACGCGCACGTAGAGGTCTCCCGGCGATCCGTCGGCAACGCCCCCGCCGCGGCCCGGCACGCGGATACGCGCGCCGTCTCCGACACCGGGTGGGATGCGCACCTTGTGGCCGCCGATCGTGAGCGTCGTGCCGTTGACGGCCTGCTCGAAGCTGAGGCGAGCGGCGGTCTCGACGTCCTGACCGCGCCGCGGGCGACCTCCGAAGCCGAACCCTCCGAGGAGGTCCTCGAACACCGTCCCCGACCCCTCGTCGCCGAAGAGGTCGCCGATGTTGATGCGGACGTTCCCACCGCCCCCCGGATGGGACGGCCCGAAACCGTAGAACCGCTGGCCGCCCGCATCGACGAGACGACGCATCTCGTCGTACTCCTTACGCTTCTCGTCGTTGGACAGCACCGAGTGCGCTTCGGAGATCTCCTTGAACCGCTCCGCGGACGCGTTCCCTTCGCCGGCGTCCGGGTGGTGCTTCTGCGCGAGCTTGCGGTAAGCCTTCCTGATGTCGGCCTTGGAGGCGTCCTTCGGAACCCCCAGCACGGCGTAGTAATCCTTCTCGAACCAATCCCGCTGCGACATCGGTCAGCCCCCCTCGCCGGGATCGGACTCGGGACCGCTGTGCGTCACCTCGGAGGCGTGACCGGCGTCCCCGTCGTCGGCCTGGGCAGGACGCGCCACGACAACCATCGCCGGACGCAAGATCTGCCCGTCGATGCGGTAGCCGGCTCGGAAGACCTCGCGGCACACCGCCTCGTTCTCGGCCGGGTCCTCGACCACCGCCACAGCTTCGTGCTCGGTGGGATCGAACGGTCGTCCGGCCGCGGGGATCTCCTCGAGGCCCTCTCGCTCGAGCGTCTCGCGCAATTGCTTGTAGACGAGCTGGACCCCCTCGCCGCCCTCCCCGTGGTCGATCGCGCGTACCAGGTCGTCGAGCACCGGCAGGAGGAGCCCGATCAGCCGGGCGCGGGCACGCGTCCCGATCGCCGCTTGCTCCTTCATCATGCGCTTCCGGTAGTTCTCGAACTCGGCCTGCAAGCGCCGGAGATCGTCGAGGTAGTCCGCGCCGTGCTCCGCCGAGCCGCGCTCCTCCGGCGCGTCGGGAGAGGCCGCGTCCGCGGGGACGTCCGTCACCGGGTTGCCCCGGGACGGGTCCTCGCCGCCCTCAGACACACGCCGTTTGTCTCGCACCGTCACCTTGATCGGCACTCCTTGGTCGTCAGGCATCCGTCGTCACATCACGCGCTCTGCTGGCCGCCCTCGTCGACGACCTCGGCATCTACGACCTCATCGGAGCCCGGCGCGCCGGGGTGCTGCTGCTGCTGGTCTTGCGACCGCTGGTAGAGCACCTCGGCGAACTTCTGCGAGGCCGTCATCAGCTGCTCCGAGGTGTGGCGGATCCGGTCGACGTCCGAGTCGCCCAGCGCGTCGCGCGCGTCCTGCAACGCATCGTCGATCAGCTTGCGGTCGGAGTCGTCGAGCTTGTCGCCGTGCTCCTTGAGCGTCTTCTCGGTCTGGTAGATGACGTTGTCCGCCTGGTTGCGGACCTCGACCTCTTCGCGCCGCCGCTTGTCCTCCTCGGCGTGCGCCTCGGCCTCCTGGACCATCTTCTGGATCTCGTCCTCGGCGAGCTTCGTGCCCCCCGTGATCGTCATCGACTGCTCCTTGCCCGTCCCCTTGTCGAGGGCCGACACGTTGACGATCCCGTTGGCGTCGATGTCGAACGTCACCTCGACCTGGGGAACGCCGCGGGGCGCGGGCAGCAGGTCGGTGAGCTGGAACTTCCCCAGGGACTTGTTGCGATAGACCATCTCGGCCTCGCCCTGCAGGACGTGGATCTCGACCGAGGGCTGGCTGTCCTCGGCGGTCGTGAACACCTCGCTGCGCTTCGTCGGGATCGTGCTGTTGCGCTCGATCAGCCGGGTGAATATGCCGCCCTTGGTCTCGACGCCGAGCGACAGCGGGGTGACGTCGAGCAGGAGCACATCCTTCACCTCGCCCTTCAGCACGCCGGCCTGGATGGCCGCGCCCACCGCGACGACCTCATCGGGGTTCACACCCTGGTGCGGATCCTTCCCGCCCGTGAGCTCCTTCACGAGAGCGCGTACCGCCGGCATGCGCGTCGAGCCGCCGACGAGGATCACGTGGTCGATCTTGTCGACCGAGATATTGGCGTCCTTGATCGCCTGGTGGAACGGGCCGGTGCACTTGTCGAGCAGGTCCTCGGTCATGCGCTCGAACTCGGAGCGCGAGAGTGTGAGCTCGAGGTGGAGAGGTCCCTGCTGCGTAGCCGTGATGAACGGAAGGTTGATCGACGTGGTCTGGGTGGAGGACAGCTCGATCTTGGCTTTCTCCGCCGCCTCCTTGAGCCGTTGCAGCGCCATCTTGTCGGCGCTGAGGTCCACGCCGTGCTGGTCTTTGAAGGTCTTCACGAGGTGGTCGATGATCCGCTGATCCCAGTCGTCGCCGCCGAGGTTGGTGTTCCCCGAGGTCGCCTTCACCTCGAAGACCCCGTCACCGAGCTCGAGCAGGGATACGTCGAACGTCCCTCCGCCGAGGTCGAACACGAGCACCGTCTGATCGCCCTCGGTCTTGTCGAGGCCGTAGGCCAACGCCGCCGCGGTGGGCTCGTTGATGATGCGGAGCACCTCGAGGCCGGCTACCTGCCCCGCTTCCTTGGTCGCCTGGCGCTGGGCGTCGTCGAAGTACGCGGGGACGGTGATGACGGCTTCGGTGACCTTGTCGCCGAGATAGGCCTCGGCGTCGGCCTTCAGCTTCATGAGGACGCGGGCGGAGATCTCCTGGGGCCGCCAGCCCTTACCGTCGACGTCGATCTTCTTGTCGGTCCCCATCTCCCGCTTGATCGAACGGATCGTCCGGTCGGGGTTGGTGATCGCCTGGCGCTTCGCCACCTCCCCGACGAGGATCTCGCCGTTCTTGGCGAACGCGACCACCGAGGGGGTCGTGCGCTGGCCCTCCGCGTTGGGGATGACGGCGGGCTCGCCCCCCTCGAGCGCGGCGACCACCGAGTTGGTCGTACCGAGGTCTATCCCTACTGCCTTAGCCATGGCTCGTCTCCTTGTGTGTGTCCGTGCCGGTCTGGCGGATCTGGCTTGAGTGCTGACCAGTATGAAATCTGAGTGCATCTATGTCAACTCTCTACCCGCAGTGAAGCTTCCCGCTCGACGCAACAAGGGGTGTCATCGGTCTCGTCTACGGGGCTCGAGCGGGGGGCGGGAGCCGGCCCTGGGGATCGCGGCGTGCCAGGATCTGCTCGACCTCCTCGTCGCGGGTGGGCGAGAAGTCGTCGTACGCCTGGCCGACCGCGTAGAACCCCCGCGGGGCGGCGAGGCACACGAGCCCCTCGAGGAGCGCACCCAGCTCCGCGCAGGTACGGGGCGCCCCGGTAGGGACCGCGACGACCACGGCGGCCGCCGTGGCGCGCCGCGCCGCCTCGATCGCCGCCCGCATCGTCGACCCGGTGGCCAGACCGTCGTCGACGAGCACGACGGTCACCCCGGCAAGCACGGGCGCGACCCGTCCGCCCCGGTAGCGCCGCTCGCGCCGCTCGACCTCGATGCGCTCTCGTTCCTCGACCGCCCGGAAGGCCGCCTCGTCGATCCCCGCCGCGGCGATCACCCCTTCGTTCCGCACGGTGATGCCTCCCCCGGCCACCGCGCCCATCGCCAGCTCCTCGTGGCCCGGCACGCCGAGCTTGCGCACCACGAACACGTCGAGCGGCGCGCCCAGCCCGGTGGCGACCTCTGCGGCTACGGGGACCCCGCCCCTCGGTAAGCCGAGCACGAGCGCATCCGGACCGAGAACCGGGGGGTCTACCCGGGTCCCGAGCGCGGCCGCGAGGGCGCGTCCGGCGTCGCGTCGGTCGCGGAAGCGCCTAGCCACGAAGCTCGCCCCTTCCGTGGCGGCCCCCGCGGGCACCGGCGTCAGGAGCGATGCGCCTGGGGGTGCTCGCGCCGGTCGATCGCCTCGAAGCGCGCCCTCAGGGCGGCGAGCGCCTCGTCCTCCCCCGGATACGTCAGTGCAGCCCGGGCGGGGGGCGCGGGGGCGCCGCCTCGTCCGCTCAGCGTCTCCCGGACCCGGTCGGCGAGGCGGTCGGTGAACGTCCGCGCGCCCTCCGCCGCGGTCTCGGGTAGCACCACGGCGAAGAGGTGGATCTCCCCGTCGCGGGCGTACACGGCCCTATCGACGGTCCGGACGCTGTCCCGGAGGAGCTTGGCGAGATCCTTCACCGCCCGCGCGCCCTGGCGGCCCGGCGCTACGCCTGCATCCGGGACCTCCACTAGGGCGACCGAGAACAGGGTCTGGTAGCGCTGGGCACGCGCCATCTCCAACTCCGTCTCCTGCACGAAGAAGCGGGCGTTGAAGAGCCCGGTCGCGTCGTCGATCTGGTCGTAGAGCTCGAGCTTGCTGAGGGATCCCTCGAGCTGTTGGGCGGCCCATCCGCCGATCCCTCCGAAAGCCACGTACGCCAGTGCTCGGGAAACCAGCAAGCCCCCGAAGCGACCGAGGCCCACCGCCTCGATCGCCGGGTACCGCAGAGCGGCGTACGCGGCCGCGGCCGCGGCGCCGGCCGCGAGACCACCGCGCACCCCCCATAGGACGAGGGCGACGAACACCGGGACGAACAGCAGGGTACCGAGCACCTCGGCGGTGTCGACGCGGCGCGCGTACATCACCGCGGCGGTCAGCAGCAGCACGACCAAGCCGCCGACCAGCAGCAGCCGACGCGCCCGGTCGTAGTCCATGCCCGTCGCGGCCGCGTCCGAGTGGCCCATGACGGCGCATCCTAGTCGCTGATCCGACGTCTCTCTATGATGGGTACGTGCCCTCGGTCCTCCGGTCGCGCCTCGCCCTTCTCGGGCTGCTCGGCGCGTTCCTGATACCGATCGGGATGTCGTCGCTGCGGGGGCTCACGCACGTGCTGACGTGCAAAGAGGAGAGGGCGACCCCCTTCTCGTTGACCCGTGACCGAGGGGGGGAGGTAGTGGTGACCACCTCGCGGCGGCTCGTGCGCGGAGAGGAGGAGGCGGGTGCGTGCCCCGGGCTCTCCTTCGAGATGGGAGCTCGATTCGCCGGACGCGATGCCATCGAGATGGTGCTTCCGATCGAGAACACCACCACCTTCCTATGGCGCGGGACCGTGGAGCTCGTCGTCGACGGGGTCGCGATACCCGTCGGCATCGGCGAGATCGGCCCGGGCGAGACGCGTCGCGAGTCCGTACGCCTATCGCTCGAGCGGGGCGTACAGGAGGTCAGCGGCTCCCTGTTGATCGGCCCCTAGCCCCGGGGACGGGGAGACTTACCGCAGCAGCCAGTTGAGGAGCAGCGTCCCGACCACCGAGAGCAGGATCGACACCACGATCATCGCCAGACACCCCGGCCCCCCGCCCAACGGGCGTATCTCGACATTCCCGAACCGCACCCACTACCTCCCTTCGTTCCGCCCGAGCCGCGTCGTCAGGACGGGACCCGGCGCGCTCCTGCGCGTCCGGCGCGCCCGCGCGTGTTGGCGTCCAGGATCGCCTTGCGGATCCGCACCGACCGAGGCGTCACCTCGACGCACTCGTCGTCCCGGATGAACTCGAGAGCCTGCTCCAGGGAGAGCTCGCGCGGGGGGATCAGACGTACCAGGATGTCTCCGGTCGACGAGCGCATGTTGGTGAGCTTCTTCTCCTTGGTCGGGTTCACGTCCATGTCCTCGGTGCGGGAGTTCTCCCCCACGACCATCCCTTCGTACACCTCGACCCCCGGGCCCACGAAGAGCGTCCCTCGTTCCTGGAGGTTGGCGAGCGCGTACGAGGTCGTGGGACCCGACCGGTCGGCCACCAAGCTCCCGCTGGGGCGGGTCCGCAGCTCCCCATGCCACGGCTCGTAGCGATCGAACACGTGGTGCAGCACTCCGGTCCCGCGCGTCTCGGTCATGAACTCCGTGCGGAAACCGATGAGACCGCGCGCGGGCACCAGGTACTCCATCCGGACCCAACCGGTCCCGTGGTTGACCATGTGCTCGAGCCTGCCCTTGCGCAGAGCGAGCATCTGCGTCACCACGCCCATGAAGTCCTCAGGGACGTCGATCGCCAGGCGTTCGATGGGCTCCTGGACCACCCCGGCGACGGTGCGGGTGACTACCTGGGGCTTGCCCACCGTCAGCTCGAAGCCCTCACGGCGCATCATCTCGACCAGCACCGCAAGCTGCAGCTCCCCCCGGCCCTGGACCTCCCACGTATCGGGGCGCGCCGTGTCGAGGACCCTGATCGAGACGTTGCCGACCAACTCCGCGTCGAGCCGGCTCCGGAGGAGCCGAGCCGTCATCTTGCTCCCTTCCCTCCCGGCGAGAGGTGAGGTGTTGACGCCGATCGTGATCGACAGGCTGGGGGCGTCGAAGAAGCTCACCGGGAGCGGCCGGGGATCGTCCGGGTCGGCAAGCGTCTCGCCGATCGTCACCTCGGGCAACCCGGCGATCGCGATGATCTCGCCGGGCCCCACCGTCTCGGCGTCCACCCGGTCGAGCGCTTCCGTCACGTACAGCTCGGTCACC
The DNA here is from genome assembly GCA_046262015.1 of Actinomycetota bacterium. GTDB lineage: Bacteria > Actinomycetota > CADDZG01 > CADDZG01 > WHSQ01 > JBHENN01. The sequence continues at coordinate 10,949 of JBHENN010000131.1, forward strand.
TTGACGCCTTCGATCTCGCCGGTCGCCCGGCACCACGCGACCATCTGACCCCGCCGCAACGTCCCGTGATGGACCCGGCACAGCGCGAGCCGGCCGACGTAGGGGGACGCGTCGAGGTTCGTCACCAGCGCCTGAAGGGGGTGATGTTCGTCGTGGACGGGCGCGGGGATGTGGTCGACGAGAACCTGGAACAGAGCCTTGAGATCGGCGCCCTGAAGGGCCGGATCGAGCGAGGACCATCCGGCGCGTGCGTTGCAATACACGATCGGGAACTCGATCTGGCTCTCGGCGGCGTCGAGGTCGAGGAACAGCTCGTAGACCTCGTCGATCACCTCCGAGATCCGCGCGTCCGGCCGGTCGACCTTGTTGATCACCAGGATCACCGGGAGATCGCCCTCCAACGCCTTCCGGAGCACGAAGCGCGTCTGCGGCAGCGGCCCCTCGCTGGCGTCGACCAGCAGGAGCACACCGTCCACCAT
>JBHENN010000132.1:0-14243 GCA_046262015.1 Actinomycetota bacterium
CGGCACGCGTCGACCCGGATCGTTCGCAGCACCGCGCGCGCGAGGCCCGCCCAGAGGTCGGGCAGGTCCTCTGCCTCCTGCATCGGCGAGAGCTCGGCCACGAGGTCGGAGAGGGCGTGCTCGGCGCGCACGGCCTGGGCGGGCGTGCGCCCTCCCTTCTTCCTGAGGGGAGTGATCTTCGAAGAGCCTCTTCCCGCGTCGATCGTCCACACCCCCACAGTCACAGGAGACGACAGGCTACTTCATCGAGTAACAGGACGCTCGAATCGGACATCCGTAACCGACCGTCCACGACCTCTACGAGTGTCAACGCCGCGAGATGGTCGATGGTTACCCGGCGCGCCGCAAGTGCCTCAGCCCCGAACCGCCGGGCGAACGCCTCGAGATCGATGCCGGAGTCCAGGCGCAGGCCCAGCATCAGGGCCTCTCCGGCACGCTCGTCGTGGGGAACGAGCTCGGATCCGGCTTCGGTGGAGGCGCCGTCGCCGACCGCGGCGACGTAGGCCCGGGGCAACTTCATCGACCACCAGCGCCGGCCCGCCACGTGCCCATGGGCCCCGGCGCCGAATCCGAGGTAGTCCCCGGCCGACCAGTACAGGACGTTGTGGCGCGATGCCCGCCCAGGTCGGGCCCAGTTCGAGATCTCGTAGCGGGCGTATCCCACGGCTCCGAGCACCTCCTCGGCCGAGCGATGACGATCGGCCTGAACGTCGGGATCGACCTGGGGGACCCGGCCGGTCGCCACGAGCGTATGCAGTGGAGTGCCTCGTTCGAGGGTCAGGGCGTACGCCGAGATGTGATCCGGCTCCGCCGCGACCACGCCGCGCAGCGACGTCATCCAGTCCGCGGTGCTTTCCCAAGCCGATCCGTAGATGAGGTCCACGCTGATGTCGGCAACCCCCGCCCGGCGTGCCGCCGCGACGGCGTCGAGCGCCGCCTCGGGGTCGTGGGTCCTGCCGAGCCCGGCGAGGACGCGCGGGACGAGCGACTGCACCCCGATCGACACGCGGTTGAAACCCTCGTGGAGGAGGTTCTCGAACGAGCGCTCGTCGACGGTCTCGGGGTTGGCTTCGACGGTCACCTCCGCGTCCGGCAGGAGGCCGACGCGGCGCCGCACCGCCGCGAGGATCCGCCCGAGTGCGTCCGGCGGAAGCAGCGTCGGGGTCCCTCCCCCGAAGAAGACCGACGATGCCGGCGCGGCCGCTGCCCCCTCCCACCGCTCGATGTCGGTCACCAGGGCATCGGTGTAGGCAGCGTGGAGGTCGGCCTGTCCCTCGTAGGTGTTGAAATCGCAGTAATGGCAGCGGTGGCGACAGAAAGGGATGTGCACGTACACGCCGAAGCCGGGCCGCGCGAGCCAGCGTCCGCTCCGGTCGCCGCCCGCGAGCGCGCCGCGCGCCGGGGACGATGGAGGCGTCCCAACCGACAGCATGGTCACGATGCGCCTCCGTCCTCGTCGACCCTGAGCGCCTCGATGAACGCCGATTGGGGCACCTCGACCGAGCCGATCTGCTTCATACGCCGCTTGCCTTCCTTCTGCTTCTCCAGCAGCTTTCGCTTGCGCGTGACGTCACCGCCGTAGCACTTGGCGAGCACGTCCTTCCGCTTAGCCTTCACCGTCTCGCGCGCGATCACGCGCGAACCGATGGCCGCCTGGATCGGTACGTCGAACATCTGGCGCGGGATCAGCTTGCGCAGTCGCTCGGTCATGGTCTTGCCGTAGGCGTACGCCTTTTCCTTGTGCACGATCGTCGAGAACGCATCGACGGGCTGCTGGTTCAGCAAGACGTCGACGCGGACAAGATCTGACTCGTCGAGCCCCACCGGCTCGTAGTCGAGAGAAGCGTAGCCCCGCGTACGGGACTTCAGCTGGTCGAAGAAGTCGAAGATGATCTCGCCCAGCGGCATGTGATAGCGGATCTCGACCCGCTCGGGGGAGAGGTAGTGCATCTCTTTGAGAGTGCCCCTCCGCTCCTGACAGAGCTGCATGAGCGTCCCGACGAACTCCGACGGCGACACGATCATCACCGACACCCATGGCTCGAACACCGCCTCGAGGCTGCCCGGGTCGGGCATCTCGGTGGGATTGCGCACGACCCGGGTCGTACCGTCGGTGAGTCGGACCTCGTAACCGACGCTCGGAGCGGTTGCGATGAGGGACAGGTCGAACTCCCGTTCTAGGCGCTCGCGCACTATCTCCATGTGCAGCAGTCCGAGGAACCCACAACGGAAACCGAAGCCGAGCGCGCTCGACGACTCGGGCTCGTACACGAGGGCGGCATCGTTGAGCTTGAGCTTCTCGAGCGCGTCTCGGAGCAATGGGAAGTCGTCCCCTTCGATCGGGTAGATGCCGGCGAAGACCATGGGTTTGGGCTCGCGATAGCCCGGGAGAGGCTCGACGGCGGGGTCCGCCTTCGAGGTCACCGTGTCACCGATCTTGGCGAGGCTGACCTCCTTGATGCCGGCGATCAGGTAGCCCACCTCGCCTGTGTCGAGAAGGTCTATCGGGGTGGCCTCCGGGGTCATGACACCGATCTCGTCGGCTTCGGCCTCCAGGTTGGCGGCCATGAACCGGATCGGCTGCCGGCTTGCGAGAGAGCCGTCCACGACACGCAGGTAGGCGATCACGCCACGGTAGGAGTCGTACACAGAGTCGAACACCAGGGCGCGTAATGGCGCGCCGGGGCGGCCCTGTGGAGGCGGGATCCGGTCGACGATCGCGTTCAGCAACGCCGGCACCCCCTCCCCGGTCTTAGCGGACACGAGGTGGACGTCGGCCACATCGCACCCGATCAGCGATGCGAGCTCCTCCCCGTACCTCTCGGGCTGTGCGGCGGGAAGATCGATCTTGTTGAGGACGGGGATCACCTCGAGACCGGCGCCGACCGCCAGGTAGAGGTTGGTCAGCGTCTGGGCTTCGATCCCCTGTGCCGCGTCCACCAAGAGCAGAACGCCCTCGCACGCGGCCAGCGACCGGGACACCTCGTAGCCGAAGTCCACGTGGCCCGGCGTGTCGATCAGGTTGATCTGGTAGATCTGGCCGTCGCTCGCTTTGTGCTCCATCCGCACGGCGGCCGCCTTGATCGTGATCCCTCGCTCGCGCTCGAGGTCCATCCGGTCGAGGAACTGCTCGCGCATGTCTCGGTCAGAGACCGTGCCGGTGAGCTGCAGCAGTCGATCGGACAAGGTGGACTTGCCGTGGTCGATATGGGCGATGACGGCGATCGCCCGTTGATGAGCCTGATCCATATGGCTGGCTACGCTAGCCGCGCCGCACCCCCTACGCCGCGGGGGCGCCGAGCGGCTCAGCGCGGGGGCTCTGTTATCCTCGTGCCGACATCCCCCGGATAGGACGGCATCTACACGCATGGCCAACATCAAGAGTCAGATAAAGCGGAACCGCCAGAACGAGGTGCGCCGAGAGCGCAACAAGGCCGCTCGTTCGAGCCTCCGCACGAGGATCAAGGGCTATCTCCAGGTGGTCGAGTCGGGCGACACCGAGGCCGCGACCGAGGCTTACCGGGTGGCGACCAAAGCGCTGGACCAGGCGGCGGCCAAAGGGATCATCCACAAGAACAAAGCCGCCAACCAGAAGTCGCGCCTGGCGAAGCACCTCGGCAAGACCTCCTCGTAGCGTCTCTGCTTCCCGCGGCATCCGGGTCACGGCTCAGGCGGTTTCAGCTTGCCGGCGCGCCGGTCCCGTTCCGTCGGGAGGGCAAGGCATCAACCCGGCGACGAGCCGCCCACTATCAGCACCGTGGCGCGCTCGAGCGCGCTCTCCGGCGTGAGGTCTCCCCCACCCTTCATCTGGACGTCGGTCTCCGCGAGGATCCGCATAGCGGCGACCAGCTCGTCCTCTCTGTAAGAGCGTGCCTGCTTCACGAGACGCTCGGCGCGCCATCCCGGCAAGCCGAGTGCGGCGGCGACGGCATCCTGACCGCGATCCGCGTAGCCGCGCGCGCGCAACATCCTTCGGATCTGCGCGGCAAGGGCTCCGAACAACACCAGAGGGTGATCGCCTTGCTCGAGCAGCCGCCGCAGACTGGCCACGGCAACCGGAAGGCGACGGTCGCCGACGCCGTCGGTGAAGGCATAGATGCGCGCGTCGGCAAGGCGCGGGAAGTGACGACGAACGTCGGGGGCGCCCACGCGCGCGCCGGGACCCGTGGCGGTAGCGATCTGACGCAGCGCGGCGTCCAGGTCGCGCAGCTCCGTCCCCACCGAATCGAGAAGCGCCCAGCCCGCGCGGTCGTCGAGCTTGAGACCATGCGCCGCACCGCGCTCGCGTGCCCAGGCCACCAGCCTCCTGCCCTTGGGCGCGTCGAGGCTCACGACGGCACCGGACCTCTTGACGGCGTCGTCGAGCTTCGTCCGGCCCGATGCCGCCAGCACCAGGATCGAATCGGGAGAGGGTGAATCGAGGTAGCGCGCCAGCGCCTCCGCCTGGTCCTTCTTGAGCTCGTGCGCGGCTCGGACCACCACGAGCCGGCGCCCTCCCAGCAGCGAGGCGGTGCCGAGCGCGGTCAGAAGCTCGTCGCCCGTCGTTTCGGACGCCTCGAAGCCGATCTCGGACAGGGGATCGGCCTGGGTCTCGCGTCGCACGCGGTCGATCGCCTCGTCCACCAGGAACGCTTCGCCCTTGAGGAGGTAGACGGGGTGGGTCATCCGGCGCGGAGACCCATCCGGTAGTACACGGTCCCGGCGTCGTCGACCAAGGAGACGTGTTCGGCACCGCCCTCGAGCAGCGACTCCCACTCACGGCCCATCCAGTCCTCGGCTTCCTGCCGCGTGGCGAACGTCTCGGTGGCGTCCATGTCCGAGCCGTCGGCGTCATGCGGGACCCACCGGAATCCGTCGCCCATCCCCCTCACCTCGCCGCGAGGTGGAATGCCACCATCGACAACGCGACCAGCCCGCCGCCGACGATGACGCCCCAGACCACGAGGTCGACACCCGACACCTCATCTCCCGCGCCCTCGTCGCGCGCGGTTCGCGCTGCGAGGCTCCTGCGCTCCGACGCACCGGTTCGCCAGCCGTCAGACGGCTCGGTGGCGCCGAGGAGTCCGAGTGCCAGCGCGAACAGACCCGCCAGGAACAACCCCGTGCCGACCCCGTGGAAGACCACCTTGCGCGCTAGGAGCGCGAACACGATCCCACCGGTCACGCCGAGACCTAGCCCGACGGCGAGCGACGTGAGCAGGACCCTGGCGCCGGAGAGCCGCATGGATCCAGGTTAGTAGGCGCGTCGAGCCTCGATATCGTCCACAGCCCGGCCCCGCCGACCGCCGCGGCTGCCGGCAGAGCCCACCAGCGGGACAACGTCAGCGCGGCCCACGAGACCCCGTCGGCCAGATCCGCGACCTTCAGGATCCACGCCGCGAACGGAGACGCCGCGCGTGCCAGCGGCGCCCCCCAGCCCGAGCGCGCGGTCTCGAGCGCCGCCGCCCCCAGACCAAGGACCGTCGCGGGCCCCACGGCGGGGAAGGCGGCGACGTTCGCCGGCACGCCCACGAGCGAGAGCTGCCCGAAGACCGCGGTCAGGATGGGAGCGACCGCCACCTGAGCTGCAACCGTCGCGGCGAACGCGACCGCCACCACGCGCGGCAGAACGCTCATCCGCCGAGCGATCGCCCCCGACCACAGCACGATGCCGGCGGTGGCGGCGGCGGAAAGATGGAGCCCAACTGAGAAGACCATCGCCGGCCGCAGCGCGACCACGACGATGACGGCCAGGGAGATCGCGAAGAGGGGTTCGGCGCGCCGCCCTAGGAGGATGGCCAGCAGGCCCGCCAGTGCCATCACCGCCGCGCGCAGGACCGATGGATCGGGGCCGACCACCAAGACGAACAACGCCAGGGCTGCGACCGACGCACCCACGCGGACGCGGCGCGCCACCCGTCGCACCGCCACGGCCGCCACCCCAAGCACGATCCCGAGGTTGCTGCCCGATACCGCGAGGAGGTGCGACAAGCCCGTCGTGCGGAAGCTCTCGATCAGCTCGGGGGCAAGAGCCTCGGTGTCCCCGATCGTGAGACCGCGGACGAGGCCTGCTCGGTCGAGAGAAAGATGCGTCGTCGCCTCACGCAATCCCGTGCGCACCGCCGATGCTGCCACCAGGGGCGCGCCGTGAACCGGGCCCAACGTCACGCTCTGAACCGCCAGGAGCGCGCCCGCACCGACGCGTCGCCGCGCCGCGTCGAAGCCCCAACGCCCGAGGGGCACGAGACGGCCGGTCGCGCGGAAGCTCGCCCCCGGATCGGCATCGAGGTCCTCCACCACCGCTATGCCCGGGTTCTCGATCCGCTCGAAGCCATCGCAATCTGCCCGGCCGAGCGCGACCAACGTGCCGAGCGGCGATACGTCTTCCAGGACGCGGCCGTCGACGATGCACCGCGGCAGATCCCGGGCCAGCCCCTCCACCGCGCGAACCTGCGCGCGCAGCGACGCGTTCAGCGCGCCGAGACAGAAGGCGAGCAGGACCAGACCGGGCAGCGCGACGCGCGAGCGGCGGCGCGACAGGGCCAGGGCCGCCACGGCGCAGCCGAGGGTCGCGCCGGAGGACGACAGGAGCCGGTCGTACGCGACGACCGTCCCGGCACAGAGGCCGAGCGCGGTGAGCCACATGCGGACCAGACCCCGGCGCACGTGGAAGTCACAGAGCGATGTAGGGACGGATCGCCTCCAGCGTCGCGGGGCCTATGCCCGTGACGTCGAGCAACTCCTCGAGCGTCCCGAAGGGCCCCGCCTCCTGGCGGTGCTGCACGATCGCCCCGGCCTTGACGGGCCCGATCCCAGGAACCATCTCGAGCTCGGCCTGATCGGCACTGTTGATGCGCACGATCGAGGACGTCCCGGCGGTCGTCGGGCTGAGTCCTTCGGCCGCGGGCGCGCCCCGGCGCACGACGTCCACCTTCATGGCGTCGAGCAACACCTCCGCGAGGTTGAGGGCTCCGAGGTCGGCGGCCGGCCGGGGTCCTCCCGCGGCCTCGATGGCGTCGGCCACCCGCGCGCCGGAGGAAAGCTCATAGAGCCCCGGACGGCGAACCGCGCCGGAGACGTGCACCAGGACCACCTGCGCGGGCGCACTCGCCGCAGACGAGGCCGCGGCGCCGGTGGGTGAGATGGCAGGAGGCGCGACGGTCGCCGGGGCCCGGCGCGCCGCCAGCGCGATCGCCACCACCACCACGGCCGCGAGCGACCCGGCGAGCACGCGGATCTCGGCGCGCCGCAGGACCAGCGCGTCGAACCTTCGGCGCCACGAGGTCGGAACGATGATCTCGGGCACTCCTGGATAGAACGGGACGCGCGGCGCACTCGCTGTGACGCGCGTCACGAGCCGACCGCTTCGCCGACCGCTTCGCCGACCGCTAAGGTTCCGGGGCTGTGAGTGACGACAAGACCTGCGAGCTGCGCACGATCCGTCCCGAGGAGCTGAAGCTCTGGGCGCAGACGTGCGAAGCGACGTTCGGGCACGAGCTGCACGAGAACGACCTCCCCCGGTGGGAGAAGGTGTTCGAGATCGAGCGTTGCCTGGCGGCCTTCGAGGACGACGCCATGGTGGCGACCACCGGAGCGTTCACCTTCGGCATGACCGTCCCCGGGGGACAGGTTCCCGTCGCGGGGGTTACCGCGGTCGGCGTCCTTCCCAGCCACCGCAGGCGCGGTCTCCTCTCCCAGATGATGGCCATGCAGCTCCACGACGTGCACCGGCGGGGGGAACCCTTGGCCATCCTGTGGGCCTCGGAAGGTCCCATCTATCACCGCTTCGGCTACGGCATGGGCTCGCTGCACGGCAGTATCGACATCGAGCGCGACCGAACCTCGTTCCGGGACGCGGCGCCTCCCCAGGGCCGCACTCGGGTGCTCGACCTGCAGAGCGCGGCCAAGGTCTTACCCGACATCTACGAGCGCGCTCGGGTGGCGTTCCCCGGTAGCCTCGTGCGCTCCCAGGCCTGGTGGGAGACGACGCGACTGTCCGATCCCGAGTACGAGCGCGAGGGTGCCGGGCCCAAGTTCTGCGCGGTACTGGAGCTCGAAGGCCGCGGCGAAGGCTACGCGCTCTACCGGATCCGCAACGACTGGCCCGACGGCTCGCCGCGGTCCACCCTGCAGGTCCTCGAGGCGGTGGCGACGAGCGACGTGGCGATGCGCGAGACATGGCGGTTCCTCTTCGGGATAGACCTCATAGAGCGGCTCCAGGCCTGGTTCCTTCCTGTCGACCACCCGTTGCTGGTGCTCCTCGCCGAGCCCCGGCGACTGCACTTCCGATTGAGTGATGCCCTGTGGGTGCGCATGGTCGACGTCCCCGCGGCCCTCGCGGCGCGCCGCTACGCGGCCGACGGATCGCTGGTGGTTGCGGTCACCGATGCGCTCTGCCCGTGGAACGAGGGACGCTGGCGGCTGGAGGTCTCAGGTGGCAGCGCGACGGTCACCGAGACGACGGACCGCGTCGACCTCGAGGTCGACGTCCGGGACCTCGGCTCGACCTACCTGGGAGGTTTCGGGTTCACCGACCTGCACCGGGGCGGGCGGTTGCCCGGCGCCGCCCCGGACGCGCTGGCGGCCGCCGATCGCATGTTCGCCGCCGAGCGCAAGCCCTGGATCATGGAGATCTTCTAGCCTGCATCGCCGCCCTCTACCCCCCAGGCGCGCTAGTCCGAGGGCATCACCAGGTTGATCAGCTTGGGGGGACGGGCGATCACCTTCGCGGGCTCGCGGCCGTCGAGCCGGCCCGTGATCTTCTCGGACGCGAGGGCGCGCCGGAGCATCTCGTCCTCGCCGATATCGGCGGGCACCACCAGTGTGTCGCGAACCTTGCCATCGATCTGCACCACCATCACCACCTCGTCCTCGGCGGCGAGACCCTCGTCGAACGAGGGCCACGCCTCGGAGTGGATCGAGCGGTCGTGTCCCAGACGACGCCACTGCTCCTCCGCGAGGTAGGGAGCCATGGGCGCGAGCATCTTGAGCAGGCCCTCGATCAGCTCGCGGACGACGGCAGGGTTGCCGCCACCGACCGCGCGGTAGCGATACGCCTGGTTCACCAGCTCCATCAGACGAGCAATCGCGGTATTGAAGGAGAACCTCTCGAAGTCGTCGGTGACGACCTTGATCGTGCGGTGGGTGTGCTTCCGGATGGCGTCCTCCAATGGCCCCCCATGGAGGTCACCGAGATCCACGACGTCGCGGTTCTCCTCGCACAACCGCCATACCCGCTGCAGCCAGGGAAAGGTGACCGCGCCGATGTCCTCGACCCCCGCGGCCGGCCAGTCGAAGTCCTGCTCCGGGGGTCCCGAGAACAGCATGTACAGACGCAAGGCATCCGCCCCGAAGAGGCGGAACGCTTCGCCGGGATCGACCAGGTTGCCGCGCGACTTGGACATGCGCTTGCCACCCATCGTGATCGTGCCCTGGTTGAGGAGGCGAGGGAACGGCTCTGGTTCCTTCGCTATCCCCATGTCCACGAGCACCTTCTGGAAGAAGCGCGCGTAGATCAGATGCATCACCGCGTGCTCGATCCCTCCCGTGTACTGATCGGCGGGCATCCACGCGTTGGACTTCGCGCTATCGAACGGGGCGGTGTCGTTGTGAGGGTCGAGATAGCGGTGGAAGTACCACGACGAGTCGAAGAACGTGTCCAGCGTGTCCGTCTCCCGGCGCGCCGCGGCTCCGCATCGGGGACACTCGACGTTGACCCAGTCCTCGACCGCGGCGAGAGGCGAGACCTCGTCCTGGGGGTTGAAGTCCACGACGTCGGGCAGCAGCACCGGCAGCTGGTCGTCGGGGACCGGGACCTCACCGCACGCCGGGCAGTGGATCACCGGGATCGGCGTCCCCCAGTAGCGCTGCCGGCTGATCAACCAGTCGCGCAACCGGAAGCTCGTAGCCGCCCGGCCCAGACCACTCTTCTCCAGCCACGCTGTGACGTCATCGACGGATGTGTCGGTCGAGGTCCCGTCGAACGCGTCGCTGTTCGCCATCACACCCGGTCCGACGAAGGCGTCCTGCATCCTCGCCGGATCGAGGGTCTCGTCGGGTGGCTGGATCACCACCCGGATCGGGAGCTCATAGGAACGAGCGAAGTCGAAGTCGCGGTCGTCATGCGCGGGGACCGCCATGATCGCTCCGGTCCCGTAGTCGAGCAGGACATAGTCCGCGACCCAGATGGGTATGCGCTCTCCGTTGACCGGGTTGACGGCGTGCTTGCCCAGGAACATCCCCTTCTTGGGTCGGTCGGTGGAGGTTCGGTCGACATCGCTAAGGCGGGCGACCTCCTCCCGGAAGGCGGTCAGATCGGCCGCGCGTGGGGTGCCGGCGACGAGCGCGTCCGCCAGCCTGTGCTCGGGGGCCATGACGAAGAACGTCGCTCCCCACAACGTGTCGGGCCGAGTGGTGAACACCGTCACCGGCTCGTCGATGCCCTCGAGGTGGAACTCCACCTCGGCGCCGTACGACCGGCCGATCCAGTTGCGCTGGAGCATCTTGAGCCGCTCGCTCCATCCCACGTTCAGCTCGAGGTCGTCGACCAATCGATCCGCGTAATCGGTGATCTTGAGGAACCACTGGGTGAGGTATCTCTTGACCACCAACGCGTCGCAACGTTCGCAGCGGCCGGCGATCACCTGCTCGTTCGCCAGGACCGTCTTGTCGTTCGGGCACCAGTTGGCCGCCGCCTGTTTTCGGTAGGCGAGATCCCTCTCGTAGAAGCGGAGGAAGAACCATTGGTTCCAGTGGTAGTACTCGGGGTCGCACGTGCGGATCGTGCGGTCCCAGTCGAACGAGCACCCCAGGCGGCGCGCCGACGACTGCAGCTTCTCGATATTGGCGTAGGTCCACTCCCTCGGATGGATGCCTCGCTTGATCGCCGCGTTCTCTGCCGGGAGCCCGAAGGCGTCGAACCCGAGCGGGTTCATCACCTCGAAGCCCTGCATCCGGAAGTAGCGCGCGATGGCGTCGTGGATCGAGAAGACCTCCACGTGGCCCATGTGCATGTCGCCGGACGGATACGGGAACATCGTCAGCGTGTAGCGCTTGCGGTCCGTTAAGGGAAGGTCGGGTGCGGCCCAGGCCTTGCGAGCGGTCCAGTCCTTCAGCCAGCGGTCCTCGATCGAGCTGAAGTCGTAGGTGCGGCTCATGGCGAGCGAGCCTAATAGGTGAGGCACCCGACTAGACCTCGTGTCGTAGGGTATCGACCAGCCATGACAACCGAGGGAACCGCGACCAAGGAGGTCGCCGGCCGATACCGACTCCTCGCGCCCCTCGGCAAGGGCGGGATGGGCGTCGTGTGGCGCGCTGAGGACGCGCTGCTCAAACGTCAGGTGGCGATGAAGGCCGTCGAGGTGCCGGCCGCGGTCACGAGTGAGGACACCGAGGTGGTCCGCGGGCGGGTGATGCGCGAGGCGCGCGCCGCCGCTCGGCTTACGCATCCGGCGGCGGTCACCGTTTACGACGTGATCCAGGAAGGCGGGCAGATCTACATCGTGATGGAGCTCGTCGAAGCTCCCAGCCTCGACGAGCTTGTGGAGGGGGAGGGCCCGCTCTCGCCCGAACGGGCCGCGGCGATCGGCCTCGAGGTCCTCGACGCCCTCGAGGCGGCGCACGCCACCGGGATCGTGCACCGCGACGTCAAGCCGGGCAACGTGATGGTCCCCTCCGACGGACACGTCAAGCTCGCCGACTTCGGGATCGCCTCGGTGAAAGGCGACCCCCGGATCACCTCGTCCGGGCTCATCATGGGTTCGCCCGCGTTCATGTCGCCCGAGCAGGCGCGCGGCGAGGAGGCCGGTCCCGGAACCGATCTCTGGGCGCTCGGCGCGACGCTGTACTTCGCGGTCGAGGGACGCCCCCCATTCGACAAGGGACAGGCGATCCCGACCCTGAACGCGACCTTGCACGACGAGCCGCCACCGCCCCGGCGCGCCGGGGCACTCGGTCCGGTCATCACCTCGATGCTGGCGAAATCGCTGTCCGACCGCCCCGACGCGCGCTCTCTCCGACCCCGGCTACAAGAGGTGGCGGAGGCCGGCGGTCCGGCCCCGGTGCCCTCGGAGGCTCCGGACGCGACCCGGTCCATGACCGAAGACGGCGTCCCTGCGACCGCGGTGGCGCTCGACGCGACCTCCGCCGAGGCCGAGCCCGCCGCGCGCACCGACGCGCCCGCTCGATCCGCGGCCCCCGCACGCGCGGCGTCTCCGCCGCGCCCCGGCGCGTCGCGCGCGTGGATGACAGCCGCGGCGGTCGGCGTGGTCGCCGTCCTCGGGTTCCTGCTGTGGCGAGCGGTCGCCGGCGACGACCCCTCGCCCCGAGCGCGCGACGACAACCGAGGTGGAACCGTTACGCAGCCTCGGGACCGGCCCTCCGAGGAGCCGACCGAGGACGCCACCGCCGCTTCGGAGGAGCCGCCCGCGGACGACGGCAGCCTCACGCCGTACGGCGAGCTACCCGAAGGTTTCGATGTCTCGTATCCGAGCGGATGGACTGTCGTGCCGGGATTGAGCGGTCCGACGAGCGCCGACTTCCGCGACCCCGCCGGGGGCCGTTACCTACGTGTGGCGTGGACCGACGAACCGGGTGACGACCCCGTCGCCAAGGTCCGCGACGAGATCGCGCCGTCGTTCGCGACCCGGTACCCGACCTACGAGGAGATCGCGATCGAGCCGACCACGTTCGAGGGTTACGACGCGGTGCATTGGGAGTACACGTACTCGACGGAAGGGGCCGAGTTGCGAGCGATCAACCTGCAATTCGTCACCGGCGACTATGGGTTCGCGCTGAACTGGCAGACGCGCGCGGCGCAGTGGGACGACTCGCTCGCCCTGTTCGAGCAGCTCAAGAAGTCTTTCCGCTCCCCCTGACCGAGCCCGCCGGGTGAGCGCGGCAGAACCTGCGCACGGCTTCGTTGACCTCGCGGGGCCTCTCGAGGTTGCTGACGTGGCCACAGCGGGGGATCACGACGAGCTCGCTGTGCGAGATCGCCTCTTCGAATGAGCGTGCGACGTCGAGCGGCGAGCGCGCGTCGAGCTCGCCCCAGATCAAGAGCGTCGGCACGGCAACACGCGGCAGGAGATCGCGCAGGTCGGCTTCCGCCATCACCGACAGCTGGACGCCGAGACTCTCTGGGCGGACGTCGGCCGCCACCGCCTCGAGCAGGGGGATGAACTCGGCCGGCGGCTCGCCGGCGAACAGCCCGGGAAACGTGGGATCGAACTCCTCGGGAGGCGCCGCGAGCATCGCGCGCGCGCCCGCGACCCGGGCACGCAACTCCTCGGCGGGCAGCGAGCCCTTCCAACCGGCGTAGGTGTCGATGAGGATCAGGGTTGCGACGAGCTCAGGATGGTGGCGGTAGAGCTCCAGCACGACGGTGCCGCCCCACGACAGGCCGGCGACGTGCGCCGGGCCGAGCGCGAGCGCCTCGATCAGCGCCGCGAGGCAGCTCGCGTAGTCCGCCAGCGTGAAATCCGCGGGTACATCCGACGAGCGGCCGGCTCCCGGCTCGTCCCACGCGACGACCGTGAACTCGTCTGCCAGGGCGGCGAGTTGCGGCTGCCACACGCGGTGGTCCTCGGCGGCACCGTGAACGAACACCAACGGCGACCCGTCGCCGACGCGTTCGTACGCGATCTCGAGCCCCTTCGCCCGGAGAACCTCCACCGCCGCAACCTACAGGGCGTGCGGTACAAAAGAGCCTTGCGGTTCGCGAACTGGAGAAGCTGATCGCGTTGTTTGACGAACCCGAGCGGAACCCGCATCCTGAGGAGTAGGTGAAAGCCATGACCCTGCTGGCAGATTTCAATCTCGAGGATGAGAGGGGACGGGTTCCCGTTCCCTTGGATACCGACGTCTCGCTCCATGTCGGCGACAGCGTGCTGGTCGAGGACCGCGAAGGAAATCGGTGCAAGGCAGTTGTTGCGGAGATCGCTTCGAAAGGAGTCGAGGGAAAGCAGACTCTCGTCGCCTTCCTTGTCCCGAAGCCAGGGACATGGGAGCGCCCAAGCTAGCCCACTGCCGCTTCGACCGTTCCACTAGACCCCATCCCCTCCTGATTTCGTGGATCCTCGGTCAGCGCCAGCGCGAGACGGGCGAACCGCGCCGGAGCCTTGGTCAGCCCGTCACCTGTGTATCGCTCCAGGGCACTGCGGCCCTCGCCGCTAATCTGCATGTGGGCCATGCAGATCGGGTGTAGAAGGCAAAGGATGACCCGCTCGGTTCAGATTCGCAACGTCCCCGATTCGGTTCACCGAACC
>JBHENN010000133.1:0-16163 GCA_046262015.1 Actinomycetota bacterium
GTGCTCGAGCTGTCCCGTGCGGAGCGAGTGCCTCGAGCAAGCCCTGGTCGGGAACGAGCCGTACGGGATCTGGGGCGGGACGTCGGCGCGGGAGCGTCGCAGTCTCCGGAGACAACGCAAGCGGAGCGCGGCCGCGTAGCGATTTCGTGCAGCAAACGTGCAGCAAGAATCCGGAAATGGCGTCCTTTTCCGTCCATCGCCGTCTACCCGAAAAGGGCTATCTACCTGCGAAAACACAAGAAACCGCAGGTCGTGAAATATGGCCGTTTATGCTCGACAAGCAAGGGGTCACTGGTTCAATCCCAGTACGCCCCACCCAGTGCCGGCAGCAGGCGCGCAGGAGGACCTGATGGGGAACCGACCGGGAGGGACTTGGTGACCAGGGCATCGGCGGCTGCGCTGGCGGCGCTCGCGCTGCTGGCCGCGTCGCCCGCGACCGCGGGCCACCGCCCCAACGCGTACTGCAGTCCCTCCGGGGACGTGTGCCAGAGCACCGCCAAGGTCGACGGGGTGCGCAAGCTCAGGATCACGCTGGCGGCCGAGTACTTCACGCGCTATCGGTTGTGCGTCACCGGACCTAACGACGCACGGACGTGCAAGACCTTCCGCATCGAGCAACGGGGCCCGGTGTTCGGCGACAGCGTGCGGTGGAGCACGAACTTCCCGAACGAGGGACGCGGCGCGTACGACGTCGTATGGAAGATGCTGTCCGGCGAGCGCATCGGACGGAGGCTCGGCTTCCACCGCTGACTCCGCGCCCCGAGGGTCGGTGCCCGCATCAACTCAAGCGTGACCCCACGCGCCGAGGAGTCAGTCGATCGTGAACTCTCCGGCCATACCCAGCTCCGCGTGGGACTTGCCCTTCTTCGCCTGGAGGAAGCACACGTACGCATAGCGACCTGGAGTCAACTCCGCTTCGAACCTCCGCTCGCTTCCGGAGTCGATCTCGTCAGTGCCGCCCACGCGGCGAACGATGAACTTACGGGGCTGCTTTGACTCGAGCAGTTTCGTGAGCGAGGGCGCGTCGTCTTTGAGCTCGAGTATCTGGATGTGGTGCTTCTCCTGCCCGGCATTCGCAAGCGTGAAAACCGTGACCCCCGCTTCGACGGTGCCCGGAAAGTCGAAGCTGTACTCGTCTGCGGTGACGTTGATCTGGGCGGTTCCGGGATCGATCTCCCGCGGCTCGCCCTTACCCCGAGGCGATCCTTTCCGGCCCTTGCCGTCCTTGCCCTTGCCGTCCTTGCCCTCGCGAGGAGAGGCCTTGTCGGGGGATGGGGAGAGCGATGCGTTCCTGTCGGCCGGACGGCGGCGAGCCGGTTGCTCGTCAGCGCAAGCCGTACCGAGCGCTAGCGAAACCAGGACGCCGAGGCTGAGCATCCGCGAGGATCCGGAGGTCTTGCCGAACATAGGACTCCCTTCCGTAGCGGTGCACCCGCATGCGACGGCCCAGGGGGCCGGCCGGGCGACTTCTTCTGATCTGTTCTACGTTGCGTCGACGATGGACGATCCCTTCCCAGGAACGTTACTAGGGTCGGTACGTTCCTGGGGACGTGGGGGCTGTTCAGGCGGCACGCCGTCGGTGATCCCGGGCGTGGAGAGGGCGCCAGGTGAGCTACCGCCGTGATGGAGCCTCGCTCGTATCGACGTATCACGGCCGTTGTCCTCGCGGCGGGGCTCGGGGCCATAGGCGCGGCCATCGCCGTCCAGCTGATACTGATCCCTCCTGAGGCGCGCCAGGGTGCCGGGAACTGGAAGAGCTTCGAAGAGTCACTGACGTGGGCTCTGACGATGCTCACCGCGCTCGTCATCGGCGCAATCGTCGGAGCCAAGCAGCCGTGGAACCGGATCGGGTGGGTCCTCTCGGGCGGCGGCGTCGCGGGCTCGATCGCGTTGCTGGGCGACCAGTGGGGCCGCTACGCGCTCCGGGTAGAGGAGGCGACCATCCCGGGAGGCCGGTTGGGGATGTTCCTGTCCTTCCCGGGTCTCTATCTCTGCTGGGCGCTACTCGGGGTGCTCGTCCCTCTGCTCTTCCCGGACGGCCGGTTCCGTTCGCGGTCGTGGAAGGTCATCGGCTGGGCGGGTCCTGCTTTCGCACTGATGTGGACGACCGAGATCTTCCGCCCGGACCTGTTCGAGGAGGGCTACGCGACGGTGCCCGGCCTGTCGAATCCCGTGGGCCTGCCCGCGGCCGAGCCGCTGGTCGAGGTCGTCTCCGCCGTCGGCCTGTTCGGCCTCTTCGGCACCATGTTCCTGGGGATCGGCTCACTCCTGCCGCGCGTATTCACCGCCAGCGGGAGGGAACGTCAGCAGATCAAGGTCGTGGCTTATACGGCCGTCACCGTCACCGTGGTGAGTCTGGTCGGAGCCAACCTCCACGGGCCGCTGCGCGGTACGCCCCTGGCCCCCCTGCTGGACGCCTTGCTCATGGCGGCCTCCCTCGCGATACCCATCTCGTTCGGCCTCGCGATCCTTCGCTACCGCCTCTACGACATCGACATCATCGTCAACCGAACGCTGGTGTACGGCCTGTTGACGGCGGCGCTCGCGCTTTCTTACGTCGGCGCCGTGTTCTCGGTCCAGGCGGTGCTCCCTGCGGCGCGCGGCTCGAACCTGGCGATCGCGGTTTCGACCCTCGGCGTCGCCGCGTTGTTCCGGCCTCTGCGCGACGGGATCCAGCGGTTCATCGACCGCCGGTTCTATCGCACCCGGTACGACGCACGCCGCACCGTTGAAGCGTTCGCGGCGGATCTCCGCGATGAGGTCGATCTCGACACCCTCGCGGAGCGTCTCCTTCAGGTGGTCGACCAGACGATGCGTCCTGCGCAGCTATCACTCTGGCTACGACCGGATCCCCCTCCTCCCAGGCTGGGGTGAGCCAGCGGTACGCGGGACAGGACCTCACGTTCCGGCGCGCCCGGACGTTCCTATCGCTGACGCGTCGTGGGACAACGCGGGAAGGGACGGTGCACGCACACTGATGACGACGATGATCCCGCGCTTCGAGACGTTCTTCGAGAGCCACCGGGCCCTCGTCTATCGCTACCTGCTGGCTCGGGTGGGCCGGAACGAGGCGGACGACTGCTTCCAGGAGACGTTCATCTCGGCGCTCCGCGCGTACCCGCGTCTGACGCCGGAGAGCCGTCTCAAGCCCTGGGTGCTGAAGATCGCGGAGCGTAAGGCGATCGATGCCGGCCGCCGAGCGGCGCGCCGCGCGTCCCCGAGCGGAGATCTCCCCGACATCGCCGCAGCCGAGGGGCCGCCGGTGGAAGGGTTCGAGCTATGGGGAGCGGTCCGCGGATTGCCGCACAAGCAAGCGAGGGCGATCGCCTTGAGGTTCGCAGGCGACCTCGCCTACGCGGAGCTCGCCGCGGCCATGGGCATCTCGGAGGAGGCCGCACGCCAGAACGTGCGTCAAGGGTTGAAGAAGCTGAGAGAGGTGGTGCCCCGGTGAGGGACCTAGGAGCCGAGTTGGGTCGCGCGGTCGCAGACGGAAACCAGATGTCGCGGGCAGCAACGGGCTCGTTCGTGGCACGGGCCGACGCGTCGGGTCTGGTCGACGTCGCTTACTCCACGCACGAGTCGCCGTTCGGCCCGCTACTTCTGGCGGCGTCTCGGCACGGCCTCGTCCGGCTGGCGTATCCCGATGAGCGCGTCGGGGTGGTCCTGGATGCTCTCGCGGAGAGGGTCTCGCCCCGGCTCCTTCACGTACCGGGGCGGCTGGACGAAGCACGTAGGCAGCTGGACGATTATTTCGAGGGGAGACGAACCGACTTCTCACTGGCGGTCGACCTCCGGCTCGTGTCACCGTTCGGCCGCCGGGTGCTCACCCGGACGCGTGCCATCGCCTACGGCGCGACCGCCTCCTATCGCGAGGTGGCGGCGGGGAGCGGGAATCCGCGCGCGGTGCGCGCGACGGGCACCGCTCTGGGGCGGAACCCCGTTCCGATCGTCGTGCCGTGCCACCGCGTCGTGCGCAGCAGCGGGGACCTCGGTGGCTACACGGGTGGCCTCGAGCGCAAGCGCAAGCTGCTGGAGCTCGAGGGCGTGCTGGGGTGACCCGGGGACGGATCGGCTACCGGCGGGCGTCGGTCATGTTGACGCCGACGCGGGGCGCGTGCATGTCCTCGGTTCCGATCACGAGGCGGTCGCGCGACGCGAAGTAGATCAGGTCGATGTTGGCCCCCGTGGCGGCGACCTCGGCCAGGGCGTCATAGAGGGCTCCGGGGCCGTCGGGGATGTCGACCAGCTTGACCTCCCGGTGCTCGTCCACCTCGACCCCGGCCGCGGCGAGGACCTCGATCGCCTGCGAACCGTCGCTGACGAGCAGGTGGAACACGCCCCAGGTCTGCCCGCGCGACGGGAACCCGCATGCCCCCTCGATGTTGATCCCCGCATCACCAAGCGCTTTGCACACCTGGGCGCCCACACCGGGTCGATCGGGCAGCACGATCGTGATGTCGCTGGCCACACCGTCTCCTCCTGTTGCGCCTATCCGATCGCATCATGGCCGGTGGCGAGCTGTCCTTCAAGTCCTTCTCGGGTGTCGGAAGAATCTGCCTGAAGGACTAAATCGAGGGCCGAAGCCGCCGATGTATAGGGGACACAACGGGCACGAGCTGGGGAGGCACGGATGACCACTCATGGCAAGAAGGCGCTCGCCCTGCTGATGACGGCGGGTCTGATCAACTTCGGCGGAGCCGCATTCGCGGGAGGCAAGGCCGGCCAGGACCACGGCAAGGCCTGCGAGGCGCACGGCAAGGCCGGTCAGGACCACGGCAAGGCCGGACAGAAGGGCAAGGGCGCCGAGAAGGGCAAGGCCGGCCAGGATCACGGCAAGGCGGGCGAGGCTCACGGCAAGGCGTGCGAGGACCACGGCAAGGCCGGGCAGAAGGGCAAGGGCGCCGAGAAGGGCAAGGCCGGCCAGGATCACGGCAAGGCCGGAGAGTAGCCACCACCTAGGGCGGCAACCAGAGATCCATCCGACGGCGGGCGCGAGCCCGCCGTTGCCGCGTCCGGACCGCGTCTCTTTGTGCGCGGCTGGGCTCGTTTGTCGTCGCGACGACCCACCGGTGCGGGAGGACTTCCCCTCGGCCGACTAGACGCGCAGGCGTCTGCGGGACCCTCTCGGGGTCCGTGCCCTCCGTAGGATGGTGCGACTCATGCGCATGCAGGGGACCGGATGATGATCGCGGGCGACGTCATGATCTCCCTGCGCGGCCTATCGAAGCGCTTCGCCGGCGCCGCGGCGCCGGCGGTGCGCGACCTGTCGCTCGAGGTAGCCGAAGGCGAGACGGTTGTCCTCGTGGGGCCGTCCGGGTGCGGCAAGACCACCACGATGAAGATGATCAACCGCCTGGTGGAGCCGACGGAGGGGTCGGTGCACGTCGACGGCCATGACGTGCGGGGCCGCGACCCCGTCGAGCTGAGGCGCGGGATCGGCTACGTGATCCAGAGCGTGGGTCTCTTGCCCCACCGAACGGTCGCCGAGAACATCGCGACCGTTCCCCTCCTCGGCGGGTGGGACCGTTCACGCGTCCACGAGCGGACCATCGAGCTCGCCGCGATGTTCGAGCTGGACCCCGACCTGCTCGGCCGCTACCCCGCGGAGCTCTCCGGCGGGCAGCGCCAGCGCGTGGGCGTGGCGAGAGCGCTCGCTGCGGACCCACCGGTGATGCTGATGGACGAGCCGTTCGGTGCCGTGGACCCCGTGGTCCGAGAGCGTCTCCAGGACCAGTTCCTGGGGATCCAACGCACGCTGCGCAAGACGATCGTGTTCGTCACGCACGACATCGATGAGGCCCTGAAGATGGCGGACCGTATCGCGATCCTCAACGTGGGCGGGGTCCTGGAACAGCACGCGACCCCCGAGGAGATCGTGGGCCGGCCGGCCAACGATTTCGTCGAGAGCTTCGTCGGAGCCGCGAAGAAGATAGAGCGGCTCGAGTGGTTGCGCAGGCTCGTCACGGCGGTCGATCGTGGAGGGTGAGCCTCTGGTCGATTGGGACTGGATCGCCCGTCACACCGACGACATCGCAGATCGTCTCGTCGAGCACCTCCAGCTCACCGTCATCGCGGTGGTGCTCGGACTCCTCATCTCCCTGCCTGTGGCGCTCTATGCCTACCGGCATCGCTGGGCCTACGCACCGGTCACCGCGGTTACAGGAGTCCTCTACACCATCCCGAGCCTTGCCCTGTTCGCGTTCCTCGTGCCCTATACCGGCGCGACATCCATCGTCACTGCCGAGATCGGGCTGGTGGGCTACACGCTCCTGATCCTGATAAGGAACATCGTGGCGGGGCTTCGCTCGGTACCGGCCGACGCCCGGGATGCCGCACTGGGCATGGGCTACTCGCCTCGGCAGATGCTATGGAAGGTCGAGCTGCCGCTCGCGCTACCCGTGATCATCGCCGGCGTCCGGCTTGCGACGGTCACAACGATCGGGCTGGTCACCGTCACCGCGTTGCTCGGCATGGGTGGCTTCGGACACTTCATCCTCGCGGGGATCCGGACCTTCTTCTCGACGACCGCCCTTCTCGGCGCCGTCCTGTCCCTGTTGTTGGCGGTCGTGGCCGACGCGGTGCTGCTGGTCCTGCAGAGGATGTTGACCCCGTGGACCAGGATCGCGCGGGCCTGACCATGGGGGTCCTGCGCGAGGCGTTCGATCTCATGACGGATCCGGCGAGCTGGCGCGGCTCGGGCAGCATCGCGCACCGGCTCTTTGAGCATGTACAGATGTCCGTGCTTGCCACGGTGCTCGCCATCGCCGTGGCGCTGCCGTTGGCGCTGTATGTCGGACACGTCAGGCGCGGAGGGAACGCCGTCGTGTCCGTGGGCAACCTCGGACGCGCATTGCCGTCGTTCGGTGTGCTCGCGATCGTCTTTCCGTTCACGTTGCGTTACGACTTCCCCGGCGGCATCGGGTTCTCCGCGACGCTTATCGCCCTTCTGTTGCTGGCCATCCCGCCGATCCTCACGAACACCTACGTGGGGATCGCCGGGGTGGACCGGGACACGCTCGAAGCGGCGCGCGGGATGGGGATGTCCGAGCGCCAGGTGCTCACCCGCCTTGAGCTGCCGCTGGCGGTGCCCTTGATCCTGGCCGGGGTGCGCACGGCCGCGGTCGCCGTGGTCGCCACCGCCACGCTTGCCGCCCTCGTGGGCTGGGGCGGGCTCGGCCGCCTCATCGTGGACGGCTTCGCGGCGGGGGACGACCCCCAGCTCGTTACCGGCGCGCTCCTGGTGGCGACGCTTGCCGTCGTCACCGAGCTCGGCCTGGCGATTCTCGAACGGGCCCTCACCCCGCGCACGACCTCGACGGCAGGCTCACGGCCCCATGTGGCCGAAAGGATCGGCGCCGTCCCCGCGGTCCCCGGAGGACCGCGCGCCTGACGCAGCGGCTCCCCCGATAGGGTCTCGGCCGATGCGGGGCGACGGCCGTCCCGCCAGGTGACGGAAGGAGTGGACCCATGCGGAGACTCCGCAGTTGCGTCCTCGGGGCGAGCCTCGTGGCACTCAGCGTGATGCTGGGTGCGTGCGGCGGCTCGGGTGGGGACGGAGAGACCGGCGGAAAGGAGAAGGGCGAGCTGACCGTCGGGGTGTCGGCCGCCTTCACCGAGAACCAGCTCGTCGCGGAGATGTACGCGCAGGTGCTCGAGGACGCCGGATACACGGTGCAGCGGCAGACCGACCTCGGCGCCCGCGACATCTCCGATCCCGCGCTGGCCGAGGGCGAGATCGACGTGAAGCCCGAGTACCTGGCCTCCGAGCTGTTGTTCCACGATCCCGACGCGGAGGCGTCGGGCGATCCCGAAGAGAACGCACAGGCGCTCGCGCCGCTCCTCGAGGAGAAAGGCATCGCGCTACTCGAATACTCCGAAGCGACGGACCAGAACGTCTTCGTCGTGACCTCGGAGACGGCTACGGAGCACGAGCTGACGACGGTGAGTGACCTCCAGCCGGTGGCGGGAGATCTGACACTGGGCGGACCACCGGAGTGTCCGAAGAGACCTTTCTGCTTGATCGGGTTGAAGCAGACCTACGGCGTGGAGTTCGGCGACTTCAAGGCGCTCGACGTGGGTGGTCCCGCTACCGTTGCCGCGCTGGAGGAGGGCGCGGTTGACGTCGCCTTGCTGTTCTCGACCAACCCGGTCATCCCGGAGAAGGGTTGGGTGGTGCTCGAGGACGACAAGGGGCTGCAGGCCGCGGAGAACATCGTCCCGGTCGTGAACGCCGATGTCCTCGACGACGAGATCGAAGAGCTGCTGAATGGCGTGAGCGCGGCACTGACCACCGACGAGCTGACCGAGCTGATCGCGCGCGTCGACGTCGAGCGCGAGGACGTAGAGACGGTGGCTGAGGAGTTCCTGACGGACAAGGGGCTCCTGTAGGCGTCTGAGAGCGGGGCCGGAGGGGAGGCGCGTGCGAGCCTCTCCTCAGGTCGTTCTCTCTCCTGCCCGTACGGCCATCTTCAGCCGGTTGGCAGGGGAAGCCAGCGGGCAGACCCAGCGAGGGTCGTAAGAGCACGATGGGTTGTACGCGAAGTTGAAGTCGAGGACGAGTCCGCCGGCGTCGGCGCCGAGGTCCGCCCCCTTGACCGTGTCCAGCAGGTAGCGCCCCCCACCGTACGTATCGATACCACTGGTCGTGTCGCGGAAGGGCAAGAACAGGCCCCCGCCGTAGCCCTCGAGCCAGTAGAGCTCGAGCTCGGCCGCCTCGCCGTGCAGCTCGAAGGCAACGCGCGCTATGCGGGTGAACGCGTAGGTCTCCCCGCCGCTGGTCGGGATCTCGTATCGAACCGCTTCCGCGAGCCGGAGCTCTCCGACGACGCGCGCCGTCGGGTCGTGGTCGAAGTAGGCGAGCCCCTTGAACGAGCTCCGGCCCGGCGCGGGCAGTGGCGAACGCGGGTGGTCCCGGAATAGCCGGTCGCGCTCTCGCCTCCAGTCGTGCCAACCGCCGCGGGGATCCGGGGCGGCCCGCACTCGGGCGTAGAGCTCGAAGACCCGGCGCTTCCAGTCCAGCAGCTCGAGCGCAGCGTGCCCGTCGAGTCGGTCCATGCGGCCATCATGGGGCACGTCTGAGCGCGCTGCGCCGCTGGGGGATGCGCCTACGCTGTACGGGTAGCAGGACGCCCGAGAGGACCCACATGGCGGCGACGGAGGGAGCGCGAAGGTTGGAGGATCGCCTTCTATCGATCACCGTCATCGGGGTCGACCGGCCCGGCATCGTGGCCGCGGTCGCGCGGGTGTTGTACGACCTGGGCTGCAACCTCGAGGACGTGACCTCGACGATCCTGCGCGGCAACTTCAGCATGGTTCTGGTCCTGCGCGCTCCCGAGACCGTCGACGCCGCCTACCTGGAGGTGCACCTGCAGGCGGTCGCACGCGAGCTGGATCTGGTGGTTGCGGCGCGCACCCTGCAGGAAGGCGCCGGTCCTCCCGCCCCCCCCACGCACCTCGTGTCGGTTTACGGCAGCGACAAGCCCGGCATCGTGTACCGCATCACGGAGGCACTCGCGTCGGTGGGCGCGAACATCACCGATCTGACATCGCGCGTCGTGGGCGAGGACGGCGAGCCGGTCTACGCGCTGATGCTCGAGGTCGCCCTCGCCGACCCCGACGCTCTGCAGGAGCATCTCGACAGGCTCGGGCGAGACCTGGACGTCGAGGTGACGATCCATCCGCTCGAGACAGAGATCCTCTAGCTCCGATGCCGGTCCGCCCCGTGGTCCGCCTTCCCGACCGCGTCCTGAAGCGGCGCGCCGAGGAGGTAGGGGAGGCTCCTGCGGAAGACCTCGTGGCCGACCTGATCGACACCATGCGCGCTTCGCCCGCGTGCGTCGGTCTCGCGGCGCCGCAGATCGGGGTGGCGCGCCGGGCGATCGTCGTCGACGTCAGCGATCATCCGAAGACCACGACGTCGCACGGTCTGATCGTCATGTTGGATCCGGTGATCGAGCTCGGTCGCGTCCGCACGCGGGGACGCGAAGGGTGCATGAGTGTGCCGGATCTGACCGCGGACGTGATCCGAGCAACCGCGGTCATAGCGCGCGGACGCTCGGTCGACGGCGCCGAGCTCGCGATCGAGACGGATGGCTTCGAGGCCCGCGCTCTGCAGCACGAGGTCGACCATCTCGACGGCTTGTTGATCCTCGACCGTGTGAGCTCGCTGGCGCGGGATGTCTTCCCACGACGCGTTTACCGCTAGCGGCCGGCCCGCTCCGGGCGTAGGTCGCGCTCGACGAGCCACAGGTGCGCCAGTGTCACGGCTGTCTGGGCGGCGATCTGCTCGACCATCGCGACCACGCGCCTCTCTATCTTGGCGGGACCGCGCGTGGAGTGCTCGACGGTCAATGCGCCGATCGGGTTGCCCTCCGCGATCAACGGCGCGATCACGACGTTGCGGGCGAGGGGCATGAGAGATGCGAGACGGGACGCGCCTTCGGCGTCGAGGTCCTTGACCAGCGCCGGCCGGCGGCTCCTCCATGTTTCCTCCACGATGGGGTCGACCCCCGGCCGGATCCCCCCCGGCGCGCCGGGCCCCCTGTGCGCGAGGAGCTCCACGCGCCCGTCCGGGCCCGCGAGGACCGCGCCTCGACGGAACCCAAACGAGTCGCAGAGGTTGTCGAGCACGATCTGACCAACCGCCGACGCGTTGGTCTGCGCCGCGATCTCCCGGCTTATCTCCGCAAGGATCTCGAGATCACCCTTGCCGCGCCGCAGCCCGCGTTCGTTCAACGCGGAGAAAACGGCGGTCACCCCGGCCACGGACAGCAACGCGACCACGTTCAGCGCCGAGTGCCGGTAGAAGGCAGGCGTATCGGTCTCCAGAGACGTCTGTGCCGGCGCCAAGACGTGCGCCGCCTGCGCATACAGGACCACGAAGAAGAGCAGCGCGTGCCACGCCGCGATCTTGAGGCCCGTGCGATGCGACGCGAGGAGGGAGACCGCGATGATGTGAAGGTAGATCACGAAGCGCAGGGGACTGTCGTTGGCACCCGTCGCGTACACCGCCCACGCGATGAAGATGCCGTCCGCGAGCAGCATGGCCGAGACGAGTCCGGGGGCGCGCCCCCCGAGAGCGTGACGCCCGGCCTCGGCTCCGGCAGCGGAAACGAGATAGATCGCAGCCACCACCACGAGCTCGGGAACCGAGATCCCGGCCGCGGTGCCGGTGAGCAAGCCGGCCCCGAGGATCACCGCGACGAAGCCCGCCCGGAGGGCGTGGACGTAGCCCATGCGGTCGGCGAGCGAGACGAGCTCCGAGGGTTCGGTTCCCCGGGTGGACGGATGTGCTCCGTCGATCACCGGAATGCGAGCAGGTCGTGCTCCGGATCGACGGGCGCCAGGGCCAGCTTCGGGTCGGCGCGGTCGAACCGCCCCTGCAGGAGCAGGAAGGCGACCACGATCAATGCCAGGGCGAGCGGGAAGGCCAGGCGCGTGAGCGCTTCGATCGCCCTGCGGACGGCGTCGCTCCCGGGAGAGGTGCTGTCTGAAGGAGGGACGAGCGCGGCGGCTCGGCCCGGGTCGGTCCCGGCAGAGGCGACCCGACGGTCGGCCGGAGCCTCCGGCGCCCCGGGGCGCACGGTTCCGGTCGCGGGCGGCAGGACACTCTCGGGTGTGGGGTCCGCCGGTGGGCGGTTTCCCGCTCCATCGGAGGGTTCGTCACCGGCGGGAGGATCGTTACCTGTGGGCGCGGGGGGGACGACCTCATCGACCAAGCCGCTCAGCGCCTGACCGGTCGCGGTGGTGATGCGCTGCGCCGCGGCGCTCTCCTGCTCGACGGCCGCTTCGAGGGTGCCGAGCGGGTCCTCGGCCGCCCTGGTCACGGTGCCCACCGGGTCGTTGACCGCCTCTTCGACCGGGACGAGCGCGTCCTGCACCCCGCCCACGACCTCGTCGCACAGAGGACAGGAGGTGCTCGCGTGGGCCGCCGGCGCCACCCACAGCGCAACGAGGGCCGCCACGAGCGCCATCGCTCGCGCTCCGTGTCTTCCGATCCGGACCACCGGTCTGCCTCCCTCGGGCTCCATCCGACCCTTCTCCTGCTATATCGACGCGACTGTCTCTTACGCTGTAGACCAGATTCCATAGTCCGAACGGGCTATTTCCTCCAGACCGGTTCGGGCCGCGTGGGCCCGGGAATGGCCCCCAGTCACCCGGCGTTGGACCAACCCGAGCGTTCGACGCGGGCGCCGGTTTGACGGGTGCGCACCGCGTCACTAGAATCACCAGGCTGTTCAGGACGAGGGAGGGATCCGACTTGCGCCAGACTTCCACAGGGGTAAACGCCTAGGACAGCCACGCGCTGTGTCGAGGCCCACCCCCGCCGGAGCTTCGGCGGGTTTTTTTATGGGGTGGACCGAAAGGAAGTCGGTAACGGAAGGGGATCTCTCTCAGAACCTTGGAAACTCCATAGCGAGCGCGAGCATCTATACCAAGTTATTAAGGGCGTACGGTGGATGCCTAGGCGCTAGGAGCCGACGAAGGACGCGGTAGGCTGCGAAAAGCCCCGGGGAGGAGCCAAACATCCATCGATCCGGGGATGTCCGAATGGGGAAACCCACCAGTGGTCATGCGCTGGTACCCAGGTCTGAACACATAGGGCCTGTGGAGGGAACCGGGTGAACTGAAACATCTAAGTAACCCGAGGAGAAGAAAACAAACGTGAGTCCCTGAGTAGCGGCGAGCGAAACGGGATCAGCCCAAACCTTTGTGGTGTCAAAGCCTTGCAGCGTTGCCACAAGGGGGTTGTGGGACCTACCCGACCGGGTGCAAGACCGGTCAGGGAGTTACAAAATCAGCGGTTAGCCGAACTTCCTGGAAAGTTAGGCCAGAGCGGGTAACAGCCCCGTAGGCGAAAACCGACTGATCTCCCGGTGGTGTTCCCAAGTAACACGGAGCCCGAGGAATTCCGTGTGAATCTGCGAGGCCCACCTCGTAAGGCTAACTACTACCTAGCGACCGATAGTGAACCAGTACCGTGAGGGAAAGGTGAAAAGTACCCCGGGAGGGGAGTGAAATAGTACCTGAAACCGTGCGCTTACAAGCAGTCGGAGGGGAGTCGTGGCTTCGGCCGCGGCCCTGACGGCGTGCCTTTTGAAGAATGAGCCGGCGAGTTAGCGGTGCGTGGCGAGGTTAAGTCGAGAGACGTAGCCGTAGCGAAAGCGAGTCTGAATAGGGCGATCCAGTCGCGTGTCCTAGACCCGAAGCCGGGTGATCTATCCATGGGCAGGCTGAAGCGAGGGTAAGACCTCGTGGAGGGCCGAACCCACCAGGGTTGAAAACCTGGGGGATGACCTGTGGATAGGGGTGAAAGGCCAATCAAACCCGGTGATAGCTGGTTCTCCCCGAAATGCATTTAGGTGCAGCGTCACGCGTTCAGTTTCGGTGGTAGAGCACTGGATGGGCTAGGGGGCCAACAAGCTTACCGAACTCAGCCAAACTCCGAATGCCGTTACTCCAGAGCGTGGCAGTGAGACTGCGGGGGATAAGCTCCGTAGTCGAGAGGGAAACAGCCCAGATCGCCAGCTAAGGTCCCTAAATCTTTGCTAAGTGGGAAAGGATGTGGAGTTGCCCAGACAGCCAGGAGGTTGGCTTAGAAGCAGCCATCCTTGAAAGAGTGCGTAATAGCTCACTGGTCGAGTGGTTCCGCGCCGACAATTTAGCGGGGCTAAGCAAAGTACCGAAGCTGCGGGATCGTGCTTGCACGATCGGTAGGGGAGCGTTGTATCAGCTGTGAAGGTGTGCCGTAAGGCATGCTGGAGCAAATACAAGTGCGAATGCCGGCATGAGTAGCGAAATGGAAGCGAGAAACTTCCACTCCGTATGTCCAAGGTTTCCTGGGGAAGGCTAATCCGCCCAGGGTAAGTCGGGACCTAAGCCGAGGCCGAGAGGCGTAGGCGATGGACAACTGGTTGATATTCCAGTACCACCACAGACGCGCCCACTCCGAAGCAAGTTGCTAAGGAAAGCCCTTCGGGGCCTACCGACCCACTTGTTCTAGGAGAGCGATGGGGTGACAGAGGAGGGTAGTCAGACCCACGCGATGGTCGACGTGGGGTAAGCAGGTAGGGGGATCTCCTAGGCAAATCCGGGAGATCATCAACCCTGAGATGCGATGCCGAGGCGATTGAGCCGAAGCTGATGAGCCCATGCTCTCGAGAAAAGCCTCTAGCGAGCTTCTGTGGTGCCCGTACCCCAAACCGACTCAGGTGGACAGGTAGAGCATACCGAGGAGATCGAGAGAACCCTGGTTAAGGAACTCGGCAAATTGGCCGCGTAACTTCGGGATAAGCGGCGCCTTTGCTGGTGTAGGGACTTGCTCCCGAAGCCGGCGAAGGTCGCAGAAACCAGGCCCAAGCGACTGTTTACTAAAAACACAGGAGCGTGCTAAGCCGTAAGGCGCCGTATACGCTCTGACGCCTGCCCGGTGCCGGAAGGTTAAGGGGAAGGGTTAGCTGGACTTCGGTCCAGCGAAGCTCTGAACTTAAGCCCCGGTAAACGGCGGCGGTAGCGGTTCTTAGTTGCCGCCCTAGCCAGGTAACTGGCTAGACAACAACTCTGCTAAATGCTGGAAAACCCGAGTATCCGGCGGTACTCGTCTTGTCACAGGTCATCATCAGGCTTGTGTCATGGGCAGTGACAATCCGATCGGTGCGGACAATCAGCAGGAAAGGCTCGATTGCGGCGTCATCGTGAACTTCATCCGGATCGGTGACGGTGTCTGTGGTCGAGAATCCTCAGAGGCCATACGCAGAGCTCCCTCTTTGAAGTGGAGGGATGAAGAGATGGTCCGGACCCCGTAGCGATGCGGGGAAGACGGTTCCGAACTATAACCGTGGAGCCATTGCTACCGGCTGGGCGGTTAAAAAACTTGGCCAATTGCTGGAACACCCGAGTATCCGACGGTACTTATTCATGTCACACCCCTTCTCTACAGTCGTGTGCATGAGTAGTGATAATCCGATCGGTGCGGGCAATCAGCAGGGAAGACCGGAAGTGGTGCTAGACCCGGACTGGGTAGCGGGATTCGTAGATGGCGAAGGTTGCTTCAGTGTCAGCATCCGACCTCATCCGACGGTCCGCTACGGCAGCCGCTGCGTCATAGGACCCGTCTTCCAGATCTATCAGCACGCTGATGAACTCTGGCTCCTCGAGGAGCTCAGGGACTTCTTCGGCTGTGGACGAATAACGTCCAAGGGTCCGAATAGCAGCGTGATGACCTACGCCGTCTCCGGACGGCGTGATCTGGAGACGATCATCATTCCCTTCTTCGAGAAGCATCCGCTGCGAACGTCGAAGCGGGAGGACTTCACGAAGTTCCGAGAGATCGTGATGTCGATGCAACGACAGGAGCATTCGACTCAAGACGGCTTTCGGAAGATCGTCACGCTCGCCTTCTCGATGAACAAGAGGGGCAAGCAACGCCGTTACACGATCGAGGACATCCTTCCGGAACCTTCAGAGACTGTACGCCAAGCACCTGATGGTCCATCAGGTGATGAGACAGTCCGATCCTCATGGCGACATGGGGAGGGTGACAGAAATGATCACCCCGCCACCCGGGCTCAATGAGCCGAGTGGAGGTAACAGAAAGCCTAAGGTAGCGAAATTCCTTGTCGGGTAAGTTCCGACCTGCACGAATGGCGTAACGATTTGGGCACTGTCTCAACCAGGGACTCGGCGAAATTGCAATACGAGTAAAGATGCTCGTTACCCGCGGAAGGACGGAAAGACCCTAGGACCTTTACTGCAGCTTGATATTGGAGTTTGGGACAGTTTGTGTAGGATAGGCGGGAGACTTTGAAGCGTGGACGCCAGTTCGCGTGGAGTCGCCCTTGAAATACCGCCCTGATTGTTCTGAACTTCTAACCCGGGACCGTTATCCGGTTCGGGGACATTGTCAGGTGGGTAGTTTCACTGGGGCGGTGACCTCCCAAAATGTAACGGAGGTGTTCAAAGGTTCCCTCATCCTGGTCGGCCATCAGGAGTTGAGTGCAATCGCACAAGGGAGCTTGACTGCAAGACTGACAAGTCGAGCAGGTACGAAAGTAGGAGATAGTGATCCGGCGGCTCCTCGTGGTAGGGCCGTCGCTCATCGGCTAAAAGGTACCCTAGGGATAACAGGCTGATCGTTCCCAAGAGTCCATATCGACGGAACGGTT